>NZ_JBEXQK010000005.1:187087-212637 GCF_040612535.1 Streptomyces sp. NPDC006368 | reverse complement strand
GTGGGCGGCAGCATCCCGGTCGGCGCCTGGAGAACTCTCGGAATGCATGTCCTCAACTGTGACACTTCGCAACGGCCTTGTCAGTCGCTGAGACATAAGAGGCCCTACGCTCCTTTTTGCTCTTTCTTCCCGAACAGGTGGTAATCGAACGGTGGACAGATTCTCGGCCGTGGAACGCGCACTGCGCAGGGCTCCTGCCCACGCCCTCCTCGAAGCAGTGCGGAACGCGCTCACCGCCCACTACACGGCCACCTCCGTCGACCTGCTCATGGCCGATTACGCGATGACCATACTGCAACCCGTCCAGGCCCTTCCTTACACCGCCGAACCTGTTCCTGTACACACCAGCGCTCCAGGGCGGGCCTTCGGGGCACAGCAACCCTATGCAGAAAGGCACCCACGCGCCTCGGACGTGACCGCTCATTTCCCCGTCAGCGTCCGCGGGGACCGCATCGGCGTCCTCACCGTCCGCCTCCCCGAGGACCACTACACGCCGCAGACGGAGCGGGAGCTGCGGGACATCGCGGAGATCCTGGGCCACGAGATCGTCGTGGCGGAACGCGACACCGACCTGTACCTCCAGGCCCGCCGGGCCAACCGGCTCACGCTGGCCGCCGAAATGCAATGGCAACTGCTGCCGGGCCGTTCCTGCGCACGGCCCGAGTACGAGATCGGGGCACAGCTCGAGCCCGCCTACGCGATCTTCGGCGACAACTTCGACTGGTCCGCCTCCGCCGACCACCTGACCCTCACCGTCACCAACGGCATGGGGGAAGGCATCGAAGCCGCCCTCCTGACCAGCCTCGCCATCAACGCCCTGCGCAACGCCCGCCGAGCCGGGCTGTCACTGGCCGACCAGGCGTTCCTTGCCGACCAGGCCATCTACGGGCACTACCACGGAGCCGCCCACCTCTCCGTCCTCCTCCTGCGCTTCCACCTGGCGACCGGGGAGGTGGAGATCGTGGACGCCGGCTCGCCGAAGATGTGGCGCCTGCGGCAGGGCAAGGCCGAACCGATCGAGCTCGAGGCGCAACTGCCGCTCGGCATGTTCGAAGACACCATCTACACGCCACAGGCCTTCTCCGTGCTGCCGGGCGACCGGCTCTTCTTCCTCAGCGACGGCGTCTACGACGTCGCCTCACCGGCCGGCGAGCGTTACAGCGAGAAGGCGCTCATCCGCGCCATGACCGCAACCCGCCTCCTTCCCCCCTCGCAGGTGCCGCGCGCCGTACTCCAGGAACTCGCCGGACACCGGGGCCCCATCGACGCCGAGGACGACGCCATGGTCGTCTGCCTCGACTGGCACGGTAGCCCGTAACCCTCGACGTGAGCGATGGCCACCGTTCCGCGGAGGAAGCCGCTTCCGCGCGCCCGGGGCCTGGCGCCCGGGGCCCGGCGGCCCGGGGCCGGCGGACGGGTGCCAGTGGCCCGATTGCCCTGATGGGGCCGATCCGCAGGCCCGGGCCGGGAATCGCGCCGCGCGTGGGCGGCCGGAGAGCCCGCCCGGCCCGCCACCGGGACACCGTCGGCGGGCCGGCCCACAGCCGCACACCCGATCGTCCGCACCGCGGGGCACGTGGCACGTGGCAGGAGTACGACACCCGGCTCGGCGAGGCCGACCTGCCGCACCGGCCCGAGAACTCCCGCGACCACGCCTGCTAGCGGCCCCCGCTGATCGCGCACCCGCCCCGCGCGTCGGGGATGCGGCGCGACCGGCCCGGACAGGGACCACACACGGCACGCGTCGGACGGCCTCACGCGATCTACACTGGGCCTGAGACCAGGTTCGGAGAGCCTGTCCGCACCAGGTGCACCGCCGAGCGCTTGAGGAAGCGGATGGCACCTACGGCCGCCCAGTGACCACTTCGGAATGGCCCTCCGGAACTCAGGAAAGCAGTAGGACGTGGACAGAATCGCTGCTGTCGACAGGGCCCTGCGGGCCGGCGCGCCCCATACCCTTCTCGAGGTGGTGACGGCTGCCCTGACCGAGCAGTACGGGGCTGACCGGGTGGAGCTCCGGCTCGCCGACTACGCCATGCGATCCCTTCAAGCCGTGGAGCGTGTGCCGTGGGCGACCGCACCCGTTCCCATCCACGACAGCCCACAGGGGCGCGTCTTCGGTTCCCAGGAGCCCCTGGTGGTGGCGGAAAACGGGACGGAGAGGGTGGACGTACACCTGCCCATCACCATCCGGGGCGACCGGATGGGAGTGCTGTCGATCTGCCTGCCGGAGGAGCGGTTCGACGAGGCCGTGCTTCCGGAGATGCAGCACATCTGTGAGGCGCTGGGCCACGAGATCCTCGTCGCCGAGCGCGACACCGACCTCTACGCCCTGGCCAGGCGCGCGGCCCGGCTCACGCTGGCCGCCGAGATGCAATGGCAGCTCCTGCCGGGGCGCGCCTGCTCCCGCACGGAGTTCTCCCTCGGCGCGCAGATGGAGCCGGCCTACGCGATCCTCGGTGACAACTACGACTGGTCGGTCTCCGCCGACCACCTGACCCTGACGGTGACGAACGGCATGGGCCAGGGGATCGACGCCGCCCTCCTGACCAACCTCGCTGTCAACGCGCTGCGCAACGCCCGGCGTGCCGGCCTGGACCTGGCCGGCCAGGCAGCCCTGGCGGACCAGGCTGTCCACGCCCAGTACCAGGGCCGCGCCTACGTGTCGGTGCTGTTGCTGCGCTTCGCCCTCGCGACCGGGCAGGTCGAGGTGGTCGACGCGGGCTCGCCGCGGGCATGGCGGCTACGGGAGGGGACCGTGGAACCGCTCACCTTCGACGCCCAGTTGCCCCTGGGGATGTTCGAGGACACGGTCTACGTACCCGAGCACTTCACCGTACGGGCGGGCGACCGGCTGCTGTTCGCCAGCGACGGCGTGTACGACGCGTCCTCCTCGGCAGGGGAGGAATTCGGGCACCATGCCCTGACACGCGCCCTTACTGCCACGCGCCTGCTCCCCGCGGCCCAGGTACCGGGCGCCGTTCTCCACGAACTGGCCGCATACCACGGTGAGATGCCGCTCGACGACGACGCACTGGTGCTCTGCCTCGACTGGCGCGGCGCGGCCGACGGGACGCGAGGGTGAGCGACCGGCGACTCGCCGACGAACCGGGCAGCGGGGCGTGGTCATCAACATCCGCTCCTGTTGCCGTTGCCGTTGCCGTTGCCGATGGCGTCGGTCGGGGGCAGACGGCTCGTCGCGGCGATGGGAGCGGGTGCTCCTCAGTCCTGGGGTCGGGTGACGCGCAGTACGTCCTGGTCGTGCCTGATCGTGTATCCGCCGTCGGGGTCGCTGAAGTGCCGGCGGACGTAGGCCTTGACGGCTTCGCGCGTCGGTGGGGTAATCCCCGCCATGGCCGGGGGACACTGAGGTGGAAACCCGCCACCTCAGTGGTGTCGTCCAGATCAGGGCTGCGGTAGCAGGCGCCGACGGTGTCCAGCCGGGTGTCGCCGACCAGTCCGTGCGGGGCCGTGGCAAGTTCCCGTGCCAGCTCCCGTAGGTCGAAGCGGCTGCCGGTGAAGTGGTGAACCATGCGCATGCACGCGTTGTCGGGCTGCTGCATGACGATGAGGAGGAGGCCGCCGGGGGCCACCCACTCCAGGATGCGCAACACCGTCGCCCTCCACTGCGGGCGTGGGATGTAGTAGAGGACGTGGGACAGCGGGGCCAGATCGGCCGTGACGCCCGGATCGGCCTCCAGCACGGCATCCGGTAGAACCTTCGCGCCGGGGCACGCCCGCTTGAGCACACGACGCATGGGCTCGCTGGGCTCGATGCACACGGTGCGCTCGAACGACGGCGCGAGGTGCCGTGTCGTCGTGCCGTCGGCCGGGCCGACATCGAGGAGCAGACGGCGGGCGGCAAGCGCGTCCACCACCTGGTCGAGACAGGCATGGGTGACGGCCTTCTCGTCCGTTCCGGCGAGGAACCGGCTGAAGGCGTGACGGTAGGCCTCCTCCTCCGCCCGCAGCGCGCCGGTCTGAACGGTGTTCCGCAGTGACACCCTGAGCGTCCTTTCGGCGGACGGAGAACTCCGTCCGCCGCCCCTGATCGCCGTTGATCAAGTTCGGCTACACGCTGCCATGGAGTGACGCCGGGTGACGGACCGGCGCGGGCGCGCACAGGGGTACGGGCAGGGGCGTGCGGGAGCACTCACCCCGTCACCTTGGCCGCCGCCTTGACCCGGCGGGCGGCGGGCGGCGGCCGGGGCGGCGGGGAGGCGAGTGGGGCGGCGCTGTGCGAGGTCCGGGGGCGGATTTTTCCTGGGAATGGCTGAGAATCATCGGGGTAGACGCGTGGCTGGGCGCACATGGAGTGAGGCGGTAGGCGTGGAACAGAGCAAAGAGGCAGACCGGCGGTCACCGGCCGGGGGAGCGATCATGGCTTCGGCGGTGTACGAGGCGGAACCGTCCTGTATCGGGCTCGCGAGGGACTTCGCTCGCGAGTTCCTCACCGATGTCCAGGCCGTGCACGGTTTGCCGGTGTCCGCGCGGGCCATGGACATGGTGCAGCTGGTGGTCAGCGAGCTCGTGACGAACGTGTGCAAGTACGCGCCCGGGCCCTGCCTCCTCGACCTGGAGGTCAGCGGCGGCCTGGTCGCGGTGTCGGTCTGGGACAGCGCACCGGTACTTCCGGTGCCCAGGGCAGCGGACGCCGGCCGGATAGGACAGCACGGCATGGAGATCGTCATGGCCGTCTGCCAGAGCTTCTCCGTCGAACGCGAACCGGTGGGCAAGCGGACCCGGGCCTCGGTCGCTCTCGCGGACGACCCGGCGGGCGGCATCATCGGCCGCCTCCTATGACGTGTCGGCGCGGCGGCGCCCTGTCGTAACAGCCGCACTCGGCCGCCGTCATCTTCGCCGGCACCCTCACGGCTGTGCGGCAGTTGCTCGCACGCGCTGCCTCTGGACCCCGGCAGTACGGCGGCGTTCTCCCGCCCCGGAACGGGGCGACCACGCACGGCGGCCCGCCCCGCACGTCGCGCTCCGAAGGGGACCGCCGTAGGGTGTCCGCGGGCGCGGCGCGATGACGAGGAGAACGAACAGTGACCGCGTCGAGCCTTGAGCACGCCAGTGTCCCCGCCGACGCCGACGAGGTGACCTTGCTGATAGCCCGCCAGGTGGAGCCGGGCTACGAGGCCGCCTTCGAGCGGTGGGCGAAGGGCATTCTCGACAGTGCCTCCCGCTTCCCCGGCCACCTCGGGTACGGGCTGTTCCGGTCCTCCGGGGACGGTGCGCCCTGGTTCCTCGTGCACCGCTTCCGTGATGCGGAGGCGTGCCGGGCCTGGCAGGAGTCCCCGGAGCGGGCGGCATGGTTCGCCCATTGCGAAGGGCACCGGCACACGGAGGTCGCCCGGCGGACGCTGACCGGCATGGAAACCTGGTTCGCCAAGCCGGGGTCGACACGGCCGGCCCCTCCGCGGTGGAAAATGGCGATCAGCGCCACCCTGGCGATTTACCCGATCACGCTGCTCGGCAGTTACGTCCTGGTGCCACACCTGACCGTGCTTCCCCTCGCCCTCGGCAGCGCCGTCCTCGCGTGCGTCTACAATGTCCTGATGACGTACGTGGCGATGCCGACCGTGAGTCGCCTCCTGCGTGGATGGCTCAGCGACCAGAGCGGTCGGCGCCCGTGAAGCGGGACCGTCCAGGGCGCCGGCACACGGTAACGGGGAGTCCCTCACCACGCCCGTGATCACGTGACAGCACCACGGAGCGCGACCGGGCGGCGTGCGGTCGGGCCGCTGTCGCCTTGCCCGACGGTTGCGCCCACATGCCCCGGCATCGGCGCCTTCGTTGGCCCCATCAGAGCCACCGCGACATGTACGGGCCGCTTCAACGATCACCACGATCAGGCCCAATGCGGACGACAGGGGGCCATGATGCGGCCTCCGTGCCCACCAAGTCAGTCGGGCTGCGCGCCCCCGCGGGTCGTGGGTGACCTCGCCCCGACTTCCCGGAGCCGCCCACCGGGAACCCAGGAGCGCCTTGTCGGGCCCGAGGGCTTCCCGGCTTCGCACCTCAACCGGTGCACATGGTCGGTCCGCGTACTGGTGGACGCCGGACGGCCTTCGCTGTCGTGGTGGGTCACCATCCGAACCTGCGTGTCGACGACAAGCACCGTACACGCGGCCTGCCGGCCACGGGTCCGCGTCACCGCGTCGCCCACGAACCCGCCCACCACGGTGGACACCGCGCCGGCACCATCCCACGCGGCCCGCCCACGCAGAAGGCCCATGAGCGTGCGGCAGGGCTCGTCCGTACGCCATCCCCGCGACACCCGGCGGAATCCCCACCGCTGCGCACGCGACGACAACCCACCACCCAGCCGCGCCCACCGTGGGACACGACAGGTCCGGTACGGCCGAGCCCCTGTCGGTGACCCGGTCAACAGCGTCGTCCATGAACCGGTGCCGCCGCTCGCGCATGTTCCCCTCCCGGCCCGCCGCCCTGGCCACGACGCAACGGCCGTTCGCTATGTGACAGTTCACCGTCATCGACCGCCTGTCGTGAGTGCGCCACCGGAGAGATGCCCCCGCCCTGTCCTCCACGAGATCGTCCAACACACGTGTCAGAGGGCGCTGTTAGTGTCGGAGCACAGAAACGAGGGGGGAATCCGTGACGCACAACAGCATGAGCAGACGGTTGATCACTGTTGCTCTGGTACCCACGCTGACCTTGGGAGGCGTCCTCCTGGGGACCGGTCCCGCCGCCGCGGGGACAGGGCCGTGGAGTGAGCCCTCGGCGGTCACCGGCACCGAGCGCCGCACGCAGGTCGACGACGTGGTGACGACCGTCCGAGGGGACACGGTCGTGTTGTTCCACCGCACGCTCGCCGCGTCCGCGGTGAACAACGAGGAACTGTGGGTCGCCGTCCGGCCGGCGAAGAGCACCGCGTGGGGACCGGCGCGGCTGCTGGGCCACGTCGCCATCCCGGAGTACGCGGCCCGGCTGGGCACCTCCGACGACGGTTCGGTGACCGCGCTCTGGGTCGAACGGCCCGACGAGACCGCCACCCGCGCGATCCGTTCCGCCGTCTGGCAGCCGCGCACCGGCGGTTGGTCGCCGACCGCGACGGTCGCACTGTCCGCCGGCATCGAGGAGCCGGTCCTCTCCGTCGGCCCCGACGGCCGTGCAGTCGCATCCTGGCACGTCAACAGCGCGCCCCGCGGTTCCGGCTTCGAGGTGTACGCCGCCGAGCTCCCGGGCATCGGCGCCACCTGGACCCGGACCCGGCTGGCCTTCAGCGAGACGGGCACCGCCTCCGGGACGCACGCGGCGGTCGCCCGGGACGGCTCGGCCACCGTCGCGTGGTCCCAGTACGTCTCGGGCAGCCCCACCCTGCGGACCGTCCAGAAGGTGGGCGGCGGGGGCTGGGGCGGCGCGCAACTCCTGGGAGACCCCGCCAAGAAGCCCCACACGCCCAAGGTGGCGGTCGGTACGGACGGTACGTTCGTCGTCGCCTGGCAGCAGACGGACACCGCCGCGCCGGCGCAGGTACTCATCTCCGCGCGGCGCAAGGCGGCCGACCCGGCCTGGGTGCTCGCCGGGGCCGTCACCAGCGAGCCCGGCAACCTGCGGACGTCGGCGCCGCTCATCGGCCCGAACGGCGACGTCACCCTGGTGTGGGCCCCGTGGGCCACGTCCGAAAGGCCGGACACCGCCCTGCGCGCCTCGACCCGCTCCGCGGCCACCGGGACGTGGACGGCGCCGCACACGCTCACGTCGACGGCCGTCCGCGGCGGGTTCGACGCGGTCATCGGCGCGGACGGCACCGTCCAGGTGGGCTGGGCGCACCCGGTGACGAGCGCCGAGGAGGAGTTCCGTACCGCGTCGTTCGCCGGCGGCGCCTGGAGCACGCCCCGCGCCTTCGGCCAGTCCGCCTCCTTCTACGCGGGCGGCGGCGTCGCCGTCGGGCCGGACGGAGAACTCTCCGCCGTGTGGAACAAGGGCGGCCAGATCTGGGGCGCGGGCACAGGGCTGACACCGCCCCAGCCCGCCGGAACACCGGCCGAGCGTCGGGACTTCGCCGGCCGTGACGGGTTCCCCGACCTGTACGCGGTCGGGTCCACCGGCTCGCTCCTCGTCTACCAGGGCAATGCGCAGCAGGTCGTCTCCGCCAAGGTCGGCGGCGGCACCTGGCCCACCACCTCCACACTCGTCCCCTTCGGCGACCTGGACGGCGACGGCTGCAACGACACTCTCGTCCGGGACGCGGCGGGCGAGCTGTTCCGCTCCACGCCGACGTGCGGCGAGGCCGTCACGCCGACGGCACCGTCCGCGAGGATCGGCACCGGATGGGCGGGCTTCGACTCCCTCGCGTTCTCCGGGGATCTCACCGGAGACGGGCGGCCCGACCTCGTCGCCCGCCAGGCGACGACCGGGGACCTGCACCTCTACGCGGGCACCTTGGACGGGGCTCTGGCCCACGTCAATAAGCTGGCCGCCGGCTGGAAGAACCGGACCATCGTCGGCGCCGGGGATCTCAACGGGGACGGCACCGGGGACATCGTCACCCGGGAAGCCTCCGGCGACCTCCTGGCGTACTACGTCCGCGGCGGCTCCCTCGACAGCCCCGGCACCACAATCGGTGCGGGCTGGGGGAGCTTCGTGGACATCGTCGGCATCGGCGATCTGACCGGCGACGGCAAGGACGACCTCGTCGGCCGAAGCACCAACGGCGAGCTCTACCGGTACGCCGGCAACGGAGCCGGAGGCATCGGCTCCGGCACCCGGATAGGCACCGGCTGGCAGGGTTTCCACAGCATCCGCTGACCCTCGACCGGCCGTGAACGGCGTCCCGCGCGCGGTGCCGGCGCGCTCCCGGAGTGTCGGCACCGCTGCCACTGTTCCTTCCCGGCGGTGTCGATCCTTCGCTGCCGCCGCCAGGTGTACGGGCGCCGGGGCGGCGCCCGCGTACCCGGCGGCTCGCGTACCGGCGGCTCGCGACGGTGGAGCAGCGGTGGAGCGTGCGAGCGGCCGGTACGCGGGTGAGCGGGTCAGCAGTTCTTGACGTAGTAGACCGGGTCGAAGTCCACGATGTGGCGGGCTCCGCCGTCAGGCGTGCTGGACCACAGGACGTTCCTGTTCTGGCCGTAGTAGTAGGAAACGGGGTTACCCGTCTGGTTGTTGTAGTACGCGCCGGTGCCGAGCCAGTTGTAGACCGTGTACGTGGCGCACGAGTAGAGGAAGAAGACCTTCCACTGCGACCTCGTCGGGTCCCACACCGCGTTGCAGAGGTTCCCGGGGGTGCAGTTGAGGCTCACGCCGGGGTTCAGGTAGAGGACTTGGTTGGCGGCGGGCGAGATCCCGGGCGACACCGCGGCCGCCGATCGTGCCGACACGCCCTCCGGCGCCGCCGGCAGCGTGAAGACCTGGTTCCGGTCACGGTCCGGCGAAGGCGCCGCCTGCGCCGGACCGGCCGCGAACACGGCCACCAGTGCCAGCACCAGGGCGCCGAGAACGCTGAGGAGGGAACGTTGTTGGTAGTGCATGCTGTCAAACCCCTGTCAGAAGACAACGTCCGTACCCCCAGGCTGTTGCCGGAATCGGTGCCGACGCCACAGGTTGCAGGCATGGCTTAAACGGAAGCCGGGGCGCCGTTGAGGAGGGCGAGACCCGCGGGCGTGATGGTGTGCAGGACGTACTTGTTGCGGCGCACGCTCAGCAGCAGCCCTGACCGGCGCAGCACGGCGGTGTGCTGGCTGGCCGCCGCTGCGGAGATGCCCAAGCGCTGGGCGAGTTCGCCGGTCGTGCGGCCGGTGACGACGTCGGCCAGGACGGCGGCGCGGGTCCGGCCGAGCAGTGCGCCGAGCTCCGCGTCGCGGGTGGGGATGGCGGGCGCGCCGGCCCAGCCGAGTGTGTGCTGGATGGGGTACACCAGGACCGGGGCCCGGCCGGGGGCAGGGCGGGCCAGCATGACGGGCCTTCGATGACAGAAGAACGACGGCTGCAACACCAACCCCCGCCCCTCCAGACGGAGGTCCCGGTCGACGGGGTAGTCGGCCTCCAGCACCGGCGACCGCCAGCGCAGGACCGGATGGAAACAGGCCAGCAGCCCGTCCGTGCCGCCCGCCAGCACCGCGCGGGCGCGGACCGCGTGGTCGGCGTCGACCTGAGCTCGAATGCGCCCCCAGAAGGGCGCGAGCATGCGCCGGTGGTAGTCGTACAGGGTCATGCCGAGGCGGCGCAGTTCCTCGGGCGCCCCGTCGGCCAGCGACTGGACCTCTGCCGGCAGCGGCAGCCGGGGCCGCTGCGGGGAGGTGGCGAGCAGGGTGATGTCACCGCGAAGGACGGTGCGCGGGGTGCGGAGCACGGTGTCGACCGCGAACTCAAGATCGGTCGCGCCGCCCAGGTCCGGGGTGAGGAAGTCGGGGGAGTAGCCGCGGGGCGGCAGCAGCGCGGCGAGCAGTCCGTCCGCCGGCCCGAGGCGGGGCCGGACGAGGCGCCGCCACTCCCTGAACGCCGGGCCCATGGCCTCGGTGACCAGGGCCTGGAAGCTGTTGGCGATCTCCCAGAGGGGGTCGGGGGCGGCGGCGACGCGGACGCGCGCGATGTCCTCGGTGGTGAAGTGCACCCGCAACATGGACGGTCTCCGATGGTGGTCGGTCATCGGGTGGGTGGCGGCGCCCCACGAGGGTGACCGAAACCAGCCGCGCGGGCAAGACGGCATTCGGTCGTCCTCGACCCACCCGGCGAGCATGCGGGCCAGGAGGTTCCACACGCCGCTGTCCTCGACCATCGCCTCCTGCTCCGTGCCCGACAACGACCTGTACGCGGTCCCGGCGGTATTCGCGAGCCCGCCGGACACGCGAAACGGAACGGGAACGGGAAGGGAACGCGGCCCCCACCCTGATGCGCCTCCGCCCTTTCCCGCGCTCCGTGGCCGATGATCGGGACCGTCAACACACAAGGCTCATGAGCGCGGGAGGTCCGGATGGCGGCGCATCCGGTGATCGGGTATCTCGTCTGGGCGGTTCTCTTCGGCGCCATTTTCGCCTGGGAGGGCATCGGTCTCCTCCGGGGCGGTGACGCGTTTCCCACGCTCAGCGACGCCATCGGCGCCGTGATGCGCTATCCCGTGGGGCGGTGGGCGCTGTTCGCGTTGTGGCTCTGGTTCGGCTGGCACTCCTTCGTACGCGGTTGGCACTTCCTGCTCCAGGACCCGTCGTGACCGCACAACGCATGACCGTACGGCGCCGTGTCAGAGGGCGCGGCCCGTGCTGCCGGTAGGGCTGAACGTCGCCATCATGCTGACCGGCTACCTGCTGGTCATGGCGTATCTGGCCCTCGGCCTGCGCATCCGGCGCCGGGGCCCGGCCGTATGGCCCCCGCCGAACGCGACACGACGCCGGGGATGGCCCGGGCTGTTCCGCCAGGTGGCCGGCACGGCGATCGGCGGGTACGCGCTCCTGATGGCGGTGGTGCTCGCCTACTACCAGGGGGTCGCCCACCTCGGAGGCCACTTCCTCGCCAGTGCCTTCACGGGTGCCGCCACACTCGTGGGCGTCACTCTCCCGGTGTTCTTCCTCGTATCGGCGGCCGTCATCGCCGTACGCCGCATCCGGAGCCGTCGGCGGGGAACTCCACATCGCTGACGGCGCACCGGGAACTCGCCGACCGGCAGCACCTGTCCACCGAGGTGCGGCCCGAGCACGCCGGCATGCCGTGGACAGCGTCGTCGCCGGCGAGTTCGACGCCCGCAACCACCCCCATCGCGCCCCGCGCGCCCGCTTTACCACAGCGGCCCGCCGGCGCCCGGCCCGTATCCGACGGAACAGGGAGTCGTTGTCAGGGCGCGACGTGTCGAGCGGTGGTGCAGAAGGAGACGACGTGCTGCAGATGTCAGTGGAGGACACCGAGATCCGACCCGGAGAAGTCCACGAGTGGCATCTCGTCTCCCTCCGGGGGGACGGCCTTCCCGAGCACCCCGCCGCTCGGCGGATGAGCGGGTACAACCAGGCCAAGCACTTCACCGTCGCCCGGCAGGCGCAGGACGCGAATGACCCGATCCGCTCCTATGTCGCGGGGACGTTCGACATCTCCGGCACAGTGGATGTGGCCGCGCTCGAGGCCGCGTTGCTCCACCTCGTGCGCCGCCACGAACTCCTGCGGACGCTGTACCGGCCGCTCGCCGGTGACCTGTCCTGCGACGTGCTCGATCCGGGTGACGTCGCCCTCAAGCACGTCGAGGCGGGCAGGCTCGACTCCGTCGACGAGGTCCGCGCCCACCTCCACCGGACGTTCAGGACAGTTGAGACGCTCTCCTGGCCACTGATCGTCATGGGGGCCGTGGTCCGGGACGGCTCGGCCACGGTGTACTTCTCCTGCGACCACCTGGTCACCGACGGGCTGTCCACCGCGATCGCCGTCAACGACATCGCCTCCGCCTACGAGGCGCTGACCGGCGGGCAGCCGCTCGACCTGACGGACGTGGGCAGCTATCTGGACTTCAGCCGAGCGCAGCGACGGGACAACCGGGCGATGAGCGCCGAGGACGAGCGACTCGACTACTGGCGGGAGTTCAGCGCCCGAAACGGCGGCCTCTTCCCGCGGTTCCCACTGGAACTGGGGGTCGAGCCCGGTCGGTTGTACCCGCCGGTGACGCGCACCGAGCGGCTCCTCACCGGCCGGCAGGTCGATGGCCTGGAGGCGGAGTGCCGTGCGCGGGGCGGGCGGCTGTCCATGGGCCTGCTGGCGGCGGTCGCCATCTCCCTTCGGGAGGAGGGCGGCCCGCAGGTGTACCGGGGACTCGTGCCGGTCAACGAACGCGGTAGAGGGGCCTACGCCCAGGCGATGGGGTGGTTCATCAACACCTTGCCCATCGAGTTCCCGGTCGGGGAGGGGATGGGATTCACGGACGTGCTGGCGGGCGCGCAGGAGGCGTACGCGGTGATGCGGGCGCACAGCGACGTCCACTTCGTGAAGGCCTGGCGGCTGCTGGCCCCGGACGAGTACGCCAAGCTGCACTACTGGCCGCACGCCGTCAACTTCTTCTCGTTCATCGACTTCCGAAGGATGCCGGGTGCGGAACGGCACGCGGCCTGCAACGCGCGGATGCATGTGTGGGTGTCGCGCTGCAACGGGATCCTCTTCTGGCTGCACCGGACGGACGGGGGCCTGTACCTGAACACCATCCATGTCGACACGCCGCGGGCGAGGAGCACCAAGGCGGGGTTCGTCCGTACGCTCGTCCGGACGGTCGCCACCCTGCCGCGGGCTGAGGCCCGTTGAGGCGGAGCCGGGGCCTCTCGCGCGTCGGCGGTGCAGCACACGATCGATGCGCCCGGCGGCACGGTGACGGCACACCTCAGGGCGGGGGTGGCTGTGGGGCGCCGCCGTACGTGCGGCATGATCATCGCCCATGAGAGCTCTCCTCGGTGTGGAACTGCCCGGCTTCCGGCCCGTCGACAACGACGTATGGGCCAACGACGACGGCGATGTGCTGTCCGTGCACTACTTCGGACTCCGCCCTGACCTGCCGGCTTCGCTCGACGACGGTCCCGCGCTGCGGGCCGGGCTCACGCATCTCACCGCCCGGGCGGGCGGCGGGCTGATCGAGGCGTCGGTGAAGTCACTGGGTGGAATCCCCGCCCTCAGGCAGCTCCTCAAGCTGCCGCTGCCGGGTCAGCGGAGCGGGCAGGCGTTCATCGGCAGCTTCACCGTCCCGCGGGCCGCATGCAGCACCGTCGTGAAGGTGCAGGCCGCCGAACGCGGGAGGACCGGCATACGGGAGTCCATGGTGATGGCCCAGGTCGGCCCCGACCGGTACTTCCGCCCGCACCCGTACGCACCGGACGTCCAGGGCGGGCTGCCGTTCCATGCCGGCGACCACGCCCAGTGGGACGCGCAGTTCCCCGACCACCCGCTCAGCCGCGTGCGCAGCCTCCTCGCCGCGCTGTCGGAACGGGTCCAGGTGGTGCCGGAGTTCGCCGCGTTGCCGCCCTTCGCCCTCTGAGGCAGCGGCAGGGGCAGCGGTGGCCCTGTGAGGCACGAAGCTGAAGCGGTACGCGACCCCCGCGCCTTGAGCGGAATCGGGCCGGACCCCCGCCCCGGCCCCCTGATGCCCGAAAGTCGTACGCCCTCCGGGTGAAGCCGGGCTGAAGATCACCAACCGGCCCCGGCCGGCCCGGAAGACTGCCCGTCAGGCAACGGGGGCAGTCGACTTCACGAAGGCGGACGTCATGGCGAACGGCACTGTTCTGCTGGCACTGCGCGAGGACCCGTTGGGCGGTGGCGTCAGCACCGAGCAGCTTCGCCGCATCGGCAAGGAGCTGGAGAACCAGGGCATGGAGTTGCGCTGGGCCGCCAGCGCAAGGGACGCCCGCGCCACCCTCCAGACCGAGTCGCAGCTGGCGGCGGCCGTCGTCGCCTGGGACCTGCCCGGTGGTGGCGGCGCCTCCCGGGAGGAGAACGGCGGCGGCGCCGCGGTGCTGCGGCAGATCGAGCGTCGCTTCAACAGGCTGCCCGTCTTCCTGCTGATGGCGGAAGACTCCGATCAGGACCTCGAGCACCTGCCGCTGTGGGTCTCGGAGGCCGTGGTCGGATACATCTGGCCCTCGGAGGACACCGCCACCTTCATCGCCGGACGGGTCGTCGCCGCCGCCCGCGCGTACCACCAGGACATCCTGCCGCCGTTCTTCAAGGCGCTGCGCCGCTTCGACGACGCACATCAGTACTCGTGGCACACACCGGCGCACTCCGGCGGGGTGGCGTTCCTGAAGTCGGCCGTGGGGCGGGCGTTCTTCGACTACTTCGGTGAGCGGCTCTTCCGCAGCGATCTGTCCATCTCCGTGGGGGAGCTGGGGTCGCTCTTCGAGCACAACGGCCCGATCGGGGACGCCGAACGCAACGCCGCCCGCGTCTTCGGGTCCGACCGCACCTACTTCGTCCTGCACGGCGACTCGACCGCCGACCGCATGGTGGGCCACTACAGCGTCACCCGCGACGAGATCGCACTGGTGGACCGCAACTGTCACAAGTCCGTCCTGCACGGTCTGGTGATCTCCGGCGCACGCCCCGTCTACCTGGTGCCGACACGCAACGGGTACGGGCTGGCCGGGCCCCTGCCCCCGGCCGGGATCGCGCCGGAGGCGGTCCGCGCCCGCATCGCCGCCAACCCGCTGGCCGCCGACGCCGTGACGCCCGAGCCCCAGTACGCCGTGGTCACCAACTCGACCTACGACGGCCTGTGTTACGACACCGTCGCGGCGGCGCGGGCCTTCGCCGCCAGCACGCCGCGGCTGCACTTCGACGAGGCGTGGTTCGCCTACGCCCGTTTCCACCCGCTGTATGCCGGCCGCTACGGGATGGCCGTCGGACCTGACACCTTCGACGGGCCCGAGCGACCCACCGTGTTCTCCACCCAGTCCACACACAAACTGCTGGCCGCGCTCTCGCAGACCGCCATGGTCCACGTCAAGTCGGCCCCCCGTGCCCCGGTGGAGCACGACCGGTTCAACGAGGCGTTCATGATGCACGGCACCACCTCACCGCTGTATCCGGCGATCGCCTCCCTGGACGTGGCGACCGCCATGATGGACGGCCCGCAGGGACAGTGGCTGCTCGACGAGGCGATCACGGAAGCCATTCGCTTCCGCCAGGCCGTCGTACGCACCGGACGCCGGATCGCCGACGCGGGTGACCGGCCGGGCTGGTTCTTCGGGGTCTGGCAGCCCGACACCGTCACCGACCCGGCCACGGGCGAGCGCATGCCCTTCGCCGACGCCCCCGCCGCGCTGCTGCGCGGCGAGCCCGCGTGCTGGCGGCTGGAACCCGACGCGCGCTGGCACGGCTTCCACGGTCTCGGCGACGGCTACTGCATGCTGGATCCGATCAAGGTGACCCTGACGTGCCCCGGTGTGACGGCCACCGGCGAGGTCCCGCCGTGGGGCATCCCCGCCCGGATCCTCACCTCCTATCTGGCCACTCGCGGCATCGTCGTGGAGAAGACCGACAGCTACACCACGCTCATCCTCTTCTCCATGGGCATCACCAAGGGCAAGTGGGGCACCCTGATGGACGCCCTGATGGACTTCAAGGCGCTCTACGACGCCGACGCGCCACTCCACCGCGTCCTGCCCGGACTGGTCGAGCAGTTCCCCCGGCAGTACGCCGGCGCCACACTGCGTGAACTGTGCCGGCGGATGCACGAGCACCTCACCCAGGCCGACCTGATCACGGCCCTCGACACGGCCTTCCAGCAGCTGCCCGAGCCCGTCGCGCCGCCTCAGCTCTGCTACCAGCAGCTCGTCCGGGGCGGCACGGAGCGGTTGCGCCTGAGCGAGGCCGCGGGACGCGTCGCCGCCGCCATGGTCACCGTGACGCCGCCCGGCATCCCGGTACTGATGCCCGGCGAGTCGACCGGCACCACCGACGGTCCCCTCCTGCGCTACCTGAGGGCGCTCGAAGCCTTCGACCGCGCCTTTCCCGGGTTCCACAGCGAGGCCCACGGCGTCGTGATCGACCCCGACAGCGGCGACTATCTCATCGAGTGCGTCCGCATGCCGTGACCCCTGCTGCCGCCTCGGCCCGCCCCGCACCCCGGCCGCTGGCCCGGGTGCGGGGCGGGCGGGCGATCAGCACCCGCGCACGCTGCGGCCGGGGTGTCACGCGCCTTGCCGCCGCCGCGTCACGCCGCCCCTCGCGCCGGCTCAGGCTGCGGCCTTCTCCCGTGTGGCCCCGCCGCGTGCGCGGAAGACGGCGCCGGCCTCTCCCAGGAGACGGTGCACGGCCCCGTAGGAGCGTCCGGTCTCCTCGGCCAGCGCGCGGATGGAGGCGCCCGCGTCGTACTTCTTCTTGAGGTCCGCGGCGAGCCTGTCACGTTCTGGGCCGGGCGGCAGCCGGCGAGCCGGGTCTTTCCTCGACATGGCGAAGTCTTCCCTTCCCGAAAGGATCATCAGATAAGCGCTGCAAGGCGGCCTACCCCGTCCCACGGGCCACACACCACGGGCGACACATCATGGGTGGGACGGCGACACCTCATCCACTGCCGGACCCGTCCCGACATGTCCGCCCCGCCGGGCGCGAACCACGTCTCAGTTCCCCGTCGCCCCGCGATGGGCCGACCATTCGGGGGCAAGGATCGCCCAGGTCTGCGTGTCGTGGCGGGTGCCGCCGTAAGGCCACGACTGGCGCCGCACACCCTCGAGCGTCATCCCGAGCCGCTTCGCCACGGCCGAGCTGCGCGCGTTGTCGGCCCGGCAGTTCCACTGGGCGCGGTGCAGTCCCCGTGCGGCGAACGCCCAGTCCAGCAACGCGCGACACGCCTCGGTCACCAGCCCGTGCCCCTCGGCGGCCGGCTCCAGCCAGCAGCCGATCTCGCATGAGCCCGCCGCGGCGTCGAAGTTCACGAACATCACACCGCCGACGAGCGTGCCGTCGAGCCAGATGCCGTGGAGCCGGGCGCCGTCCGCGGCTTGGCGCTCGGCGTAGCGACGCAACGTGGCCCGTGCCCCGGCGAGGTCTTCGGTGATGAACCCCGCTCCGACCCAGGGCCGGATGTGCTCGCGCGCCCGGTCCATGTGGGCGGCGAACTCCTCCGCCTGCCATGTTTCGAGGGGGCGGAGGCGGGCGTTGTCCCGCAGCGGCAGTGAGAACATGACGACCACCTCATTCACATAACAAGCGTTACGGTTATGTACCGTAGCAGCATGCCGCGCTCCAAGGGAGATCACGAAGCCCGCCGCCGCGATGTCTCGGAAGCGGTCTGGCGGGTGCTGGCCGCGAACGGCTTCGGCGGACTGACCCTGCGCGCCGTCGCCGCCGAACTCGACGCGACCACCGGCCTGTTGACCCACTACTTCCCCACGAAACGTGCCCTTGTGGCATACGCCCTCGACCTGCTCGACGCGCGCAGCGCCGCCCGTCCCCGGCGCGCGCCCGGGAAAGGCCTGTCCGCCGTGAGAGCGGCTCTGCTCGACATCCTGCCGCTGACCGATGAGGCCCTCGACAGCAACCGCATCTGGGTCTCCTCCTGGGACACCGCGCTTTCGGACCCCACATTGAGCAGTGACTACGCCCGCAAGTACGGGCGCAGCCGCGACAAGCTGCGCGATCTGGTCGCCGCGGCCCAGCGGGCCGGTGAACTGCCGCCCGTCGACTCGGAGCGCATCGCGGCCGGCGCCCAGGCCTTCGTACTCGGCCTGGCCGTACAGGCCCTGTTCGACCCCGAGGCCTTCCCGCCCGAACGGCAGGTCGAACTCCTCGACGACCACCTGGCCGCACTGGCCGCCCTGCCCCCGTCCAAGACGACGCCGGTGAACCACTCGTGAACGAAGCCAGGGCGCAGGAAGCGGTCCGCTCGTCGACCGTCCACTGGTCGTGGACGTGCTCGCCGTACTCGGCGGCGCTGACGCGACCATCGCGCGCGATCAGAAAGCCGGTGGACAGCCCCGGTCGGCCGCCCTCGGGCGTGGCCGAGAGGCCCACCGGACCTGAGCGGCAGGTGGGCGCCGTCGACGTGTCGCGGCCGTGCCGTGTCCGCCTCCCCGGACCGCCTCGGCCCTTCCGCCCTCGCGGCGCCAACCGGTCTGATTCCGCGTGGGAGAAGTGGTGATGAGGAAGGTATGACGACACCCGAAACGCGGGCCACACTGCAGAACCTCGAGGACCGGCTCGGTGAGCGGACACCGCCACCGATCGACGGACAGACCCACATCCCCGTCCCGCCGCCCGCCGATGGAGGCGAGGAAGGCGACGAGGGTGAGGAAGGCGGCAGCGTACGGACGTCGTGACCGGCACCAGGCACCCGGCACCAGGACCCCACGACCTGCCCGCCGTGGCCTCGGGACGGGCCCCATCGCACCCACGGCGGCCGTCAGGACGAGGCTCAGACCACTCGATTTAGGCCAAAGGTGGTCTTATGAGGTATAGGGCCGGGTCTTCGTGCAACCTCGATACCTGAGTGAAGGTCGTAGAAGGTATACATCGGACCAACCAATGGGGAGAGGCATGCGAGCACTGAGTACGACTACGGCGATGATTGTGCTGGCGGGAGGCGTGACGGCCGGAACGGCCGGAACGGCCGGCGCGGTAACCGGTGAGCGGAACACGCCTGCCGCGGCGGCATGTGCCACCCCCTGGGGCAGCAAGCTGAAGGCGGCCACCGGAACCGCAGTCAAACCGCTGACAGCCATGACGACCAAGGCCACCCGGTGCTACGACCGTCTGGTCTTCCGCATCCCCGGAACCTCGGGTGGCGTCGGCCACCACGTCGGTTACGTCGGCACCTTCCGGCAGGACGGCTCGGGGGACCGCATTCCCGTCAAGGGCGGCGCCATCCTCCAGGTCTACGTCGGCGCGCCGAGCTACAACCCGAACACCGCCAAGCCCACCTACCCGGGCAGGGCCGGTAAGGCGCTGCCCGGCGTGAACATCGCCGGCTACAAGACGTTCAAGGACACCCGCTTCGGGGCGAGTTTCGAAGGACAGACACAGATCGCCCTGGGAGTGCGTGCGCGACTGCCTTTCCGCGTGCAGCAGTCCGGAGATCAGCTGATCGTGGACGTCGCGCACTCCTGGTGACGGAGGAAACGGGAACCGCTCCGCAGCCCGGGAGCAGCCCTGGAGGCGGTATCTCCCGGGCCCGGCCGCGCTCGCGGCCGACTGCGAGAACCCCGCAGTCCGCTCGGCAGGGCCAGGCCGGAACGACCGGGCGGCCACGCGGTGGTCAGTAGCCGCCGAAGCCCGAGAAACCACCGCTGTAGCCGCCCGTTCCCGACACTCCGCTGCCGCCGATGCCGGCACCGAGGGACCTCGTGACGGGCGGAGGCGGCGGGACGGGTTGCGGGCCGTACGAGGTGTTCCGCCACACGCCCTTCGTCACTTCCCTCCACCACTGCCCGAAGGCGATGGAGACCTCCGACGCGCGGCACTCGCGCTCCACCTCGGCCCGGGCCGCCTCGTCCCACCGGATTTCGGTGGTGTAGCCACTGCCACGCACCAACGCCAGAAGCGCTTCCTCGAGTTGGCGTGCCGTCAGGCTGCCCTCGGAGGAGGATCCGGCCCGGGGGTCCGGCAGTTCGAGGGAAGCCGGTACGTCGACCCGGTGCACGAGCACGGGTGAACCGGCCGGGTCCGTCCCGAACCGCCACACCTGCCCGGCGGCGACCGTGTCCAGCACGGAGCGCCGCCGCTCCGCCTCCCGGCGGCGTGCGAGCTCGGCCGCCGCCTGCTCAGCCTTGTACACGGCCAGTCGCTCCGCGATCTCCTCCCGGACCGGCCGGTACTCCTCCTCCACCCGCCGTACCGCGGCGGCGAAAGCGAGTTGGGCCTGTTCCGACCGCTCCACCAGGCGTCTCCGCCACCCCGGCCAGTGGCGCGGCTCGGTGATGTGCGACCAGCCCCGGGTGCCCTTGTACAGGTTCACCTCGCCCTTTCGGCCACCGTGTGCCCGGTACAGGTCCTCCAGTGCGCGGGACAGAGCGTCGAGGCAGTCGCGCGCGGCCGTGTCCCACCGCTCGCGGTCCTCCGGTGAGCATCGGAGGGAGTCGCCCCAGCTGCGCCCCACCCGGTACACCTCAAAGCTCTCCGGACACCGAACGGAGGCCGTCGCCACGAACCGCGCCCCGCAGAGCTCCTCCGCGTCGAGCCGGACGTTCTCCCGGTGGAGTCCCACCTCACTGTGCGCCACGCTGCCCTCCCGCCCCACGCCGACGGTCCCCGCACCCGGCCACGTACACGAGCGGCCGGCCCACCACGGTCGACTACTCACCATAGTCGTGCGGCCACCCTCCGCGTCAGCCTCATACGCGGCAGGGCCACTTCACGGCGTACGAAGGAGTGCGTGCCCCCGGCCACGCCGTCCCGGCGTAGCGCGCACCGCAGGTTCAGAGCGCCGGCATGGGCCGGGTGGAGAAGTCCTCGCAGAGGTCCTCACCGCCCGGCCCGTACACGAACTCGGCCATGGAAGGGTTGCGGTTGGCGGTGGCCAGAGGGAGCCAGGCCGGCAGGTGACCGTATCCGCGGCACACCGACTCGCCGCCGTCGCCGCCGTGGACCGCAGTGGCATCGCCCGTCACCTCCGCGCTGTAGGTGTCGTGGGCGATGCTCAGGCCGAAGGCGTTGAGCTGAGTGTGCGGGCCGGTGCGATCCCCGTAAGGGATGGGCCGACCGCCGTCCGTATGCGCTTGTCCGCCATTCCGGCGTCGCATTACCGTGCCGACGTGGATCTCTTCTCATGCTCGTGGACAGCGCTGCGCACGACGGTCGCCGAGCTCCCGGACGAGGATTTCACACAGCCGTCCGGTTGTGCCGGCTGGCTCGTACGGGACCTGGTGTGCCACCTGATCATCGACGCACAGGACGTCCTGATCACCCTCGTCACCCCCGCCGAAACGGAACCGACCCGCGACGCGGTGACCTACTGGAACGTCGCTGAAGCGCCGCCGACCGGTGACGACCCGCTCGACGCGCTGACCGTCCGGCTGGCCGCCGCGTACGAGGAGCCCTGGCTGCTCAAGTTCCACCTCGACGATGTCGGCTCCGCCGCCGGTCGTGCCGCCGAGCGTGCTGACCCGGGTCTCCGGGTCAGCACCCGGGACGAGGTCCTCACCGCGGGCGATTACCTCCGCGCGTACGTCCTGGAGTGGACGCTGCACCACCTCGACCTGGTCGCGCACCTCCCGGACGTGGCGGGACCGCCCGCGGAGGGGCTTGCCCGGTCACGCGAGATGCTGGAGGAGATCGCCCGGTCGCCGTTCCCCGCGTCGTTCTCCGACAAGGACGCGTTGCTGGTCGGCACCGGACGGCGTGCCCCGACCGACGCGGAGAACGCCGCACTCGGCGAGCCGGCCGCGAAACTCCCCCTCGTCCTCGGCTGACCGTCCGGCTGAACGGGACCTTCGGCGCGGGCAGGGTATCCGGGAGCCCACCCGGCCCGGATCCCGGTGGCGGCGCCACCCGCCGGGACATGGGTGACCGGTCGACAGAGACCCGGCTTCTCGTATCGCAGTACGTCGAAGACCGAGCGGGCCCGGGGCGCCGGGCCCGCTCGGCCATGACACCTACGGGGCGATGGGCAGCCGGCGCTTGTGGTCGGTGAGGCGGTAGCGGCTGACGATCGTCTCGAAGGCCCGCTCGTTCACCGGCTTGCCCTCCAGGAAGTCATCGATGTCGTCATAGGTGACCCCGAGCGCGTCCTCGTCGGCCTTGCCCGGGTCGAGGGTCTCCAGGTCGGCCGTCGGGGTCTTCCACACCAGCTCGGCGGGCGCGCCCAGCGCGTCCGCGACGGCGCGCACCCGGCGCTTGGTCAGGCCGGTCAGCGGAACCAGATCAGCGGCGCCGTCACCGAACTTGGTGAAGAAGCCGGAGACCGCCTCGGCGGCGTGGTCGGTGCCGACGACCAGGCCGTCGTGCGCGCCGGCCACCGCGTACTGGGCGATCATGCGCTGCCTGGCCTTGATGTTGCCGTGGACGAAGTCCTGGTGGCGGGCGTCGCGGAAGCCCACGCCGGCGGCCAGCGAGGCGTCGAGCGCGGCGTCGCTGGCGGGCTTGATGTCCACGGTCAGTACGTGGTCCGCCCGGATGAAGGAGAGCGCGAGCTGGGCGTCGTGCTCGTCTGCCTGGACGCCGTAGGGCAGCCGCATCGCGTAGAACCGCGCCTCGTGCCCGGCGGCCCGGGCCCGCTCGACGGCGAGCTGGCACAGCCGGCCGGTGGTGGTGGAGTCGACGCCTCCGCTGATGCCGAGCACGAGAGACCGCAAACCGGTGGAGGACAGCCGCTCGGCGAGGAAGGACACCCGGCGCTCGATCTCCCGCTCGGCGTCGAAGGTCTCGGCGACCTGGAGTTCCCGGGCTATCTCCTGCTGCAGGGCGATGGACGCCGGCTCGCTCACGTCTGCTCCTTGTTCCGGTTCACGATGGGGTGACGCGCTCACCCTACCCAGGGGGTGCCCGGCGGACCGGGGCCGGACAGCCGGGGCCGAGGTCGGACAGCCGGGGCCGGACAGCCGGGGCCGGCGTGCCTCTGTGAGCCCGAAGCCCGAGCCCGGCCTTCACGGGCTCGGCGGCGGCTCCTCCCCGGGGCGGCCCGGCTCCCTCTCCCTGGCAGGCGCATCCGGTGGGTCCCGGTGTCCCCCGGGGGTCTGTCGGCGCCGTGTTCCTGTCGCACGCCGGTCTCTCCGCCACCCCGAACAGGCGCTGGGGCCCTCGCGGCGGACGGCAGCGGTCACCCGCCGTATCCGGTCCTCCGACGCGGCTTGGACACGCCGCAGGCCTGGACCCGGCGCGAAGGCCGGGGCGCACCCGGAACACCACGGGACCGCCGACGAGCGCCGCCCGCCGGCCGGGCGCAGATGTGGTCAATGTCTCCGGCCCGGGCTCCACGGCCCGGGCTACGCTCACCGGGTGACTCTTCTCGTGATGCGCCGACACGTGGACTACGCGCGCGTCACGACCATGAGCTGTCCGCCCCAGGACTGACCCCTCTTCTTCCCCATCTCCACCGGTCCTGTCGCGGACACGCGGTACTCGGGCGCACCCCTGCCGACGGCTTCTCCGTACCCCCGCGATCCCGCCACCCTCGGGAGCAGGGCCTCGCTTCAGCAGAAACGGAACGCCATCATGTCGCGCATGTCGCCTCTTCCTCCCGGCTCGCTGCCGGTCATCGATCTGTCCAGGGCCGACGACCCCGCCACCCGGGAGGCGTTCCACCAGGAGCTGCACGACGCCGCGCACGACGTCGGCTTCCTCCACCTGACCGGCCATGGCGTCACCGCCGACGAGATCGCTGAGATCCTGCGCCTCACCAGGGAGTTCTTCGCCCTGCCGGAGGCCGACCGGCTGGCCGTCAGCAACCTGCGCTCACCGCACTTCCGCGGCTACACCAGGGTCGGACACGAACGCACCGGCGGCCGGTCCGACTGGCGTGACCAGCTCGACGTGGGCGCCGAACGGCCCGCGCCCGCCCTCGGCCCCGGCGACCCGCCGTACCTGTGGCTGGAGGGGCCCAACCAGTGGCCGGCCGCGCTGCCGGAACTGCGTACGACGGTGCTGGCCTGGCAGGAACGGCTGGCGGCGGTCGCCCACCGGCTGCTGCGCGAGCTGCTCCTGTCCATCGGAGCGCCCGAGGACTTCTTCGACGAGGCGTTCGCCGACCGCCCGCACCTGCACACCAAACTGATCCGTTACCCCGGCTCGGCGCCCTCGGGCAGCGACCAAGGGGTGGGCGCGCACAAGGACTACGGCTTCCTGACGCTGCTGCTCCAGGACGACGTGGGCGGGCTGCAGGTCCGCTCCGGCGACGGCTTCCTCGAAGTGCCGCCGCTGCCGGGCGCGTTCGTCGTCAATCTGGGCGAGCTGCTGGAGATAGCGACGGACGGCTACCTGTCGGCCACCGACCACCGGGTCGTCAGCCCGCCGGGGGCGGTGGAGCGCTTCTCCGTACCCTTCTTCTACAACCCGCGCCTCGACGCGGTCATCGGCACCGTCCCGGGCTCCTACCTGAGCCGGGCCCCGGGCATCGCCCACGACCGCGCCAACCCCCTGCACGCCGAGTACGGGCGCAACGAACTCAAGGGCTGGGTACGGGCCCACCCCGAGGTCGCCCGTCGCCACCACCCCGAGCTGATCGCCGGCTGAGGGAGGGCGGGCGGTGCGGGAGGGGTGACCCCTCCCGGCACCGTCCGAGGCGTCGCGACGGCAGGGGGATCACGACGCGCCGAACGGCCGCGCCGAATGGCGCAGCGTGTACGCCGGGGACCAGCTCCCCGAGCGTGACGCCCGCTTCGCCGGCTCCCGCGCACGTGCCGCGCCCGCTCGGGTGGACCGGGCGGGAACGGCCAGGGAGCCCCGCGGCGGCTCCGCGTACAGCGTCAGCGATGACCGCGGGCGTTGTGCACGGCGCCCGCCCGGTGGCCTCTTCGCAGCCGCGCCCCACCCTGTCCGGCCGATCCCGGTACACACGGAAGGCCCACGCCTAGCCCGAACGCCACGCTCTGCGGTGGTGGCCGAGCGAGACACGGCTGAAGGTGAAGACGTCGCCCCGTGATTTCCATGAGCTCGACACCCCGTCAGCTGTCGCGGTGCGGCGAAAGGATTCCTCTCCATGCGCACTACCCGTGCCACCACGCTCGCTGCGGCCATCACGGCAGCACTCATGCTCTCCGCGCCCGCCGCCAGCGCGATGATCACCGCCCCCGCCATCGTCGGGAACGGGGACAGCCACTCCAGCGAGTCCGACGAGCGCGACAAGGGTTCGAAGGACGAGCACGAGAAGGGCTCGAAGGACGAGGGCGGCTCGAAGAGCGACTACGACAAGGGCTCGAAGGACGACTACGACAAGGGCTCGAAGAGCGACTACGACAAGGGCTCGAAGGACGAGCACGACAAGGGTGAGAAGCCGCGGGGTGGTGTTCACGCCGGCGGTGGGGCTCTGTCGATGGTGACGACTGGTGACGAGAACCGGGACGAGCGCGACAAGGGTTCGAAGGACGAGCACGAGAAGGGCTCGAAGGACGACTACGACAAGGGCTCGAAGGACGACTACGACAAGGGCTCGAAGGACGAGCACGACAAGGGTGAGAAGCCGCGGGGTGGTGTTCACGCCGGTG
>NZ_JBEXQK010000005.1:0-186988 GCF_040612535.1 Streptomyces sp. NPDC006368 | reverse complement strand
AACCGGGACGAGCGCGACAAGGGTTCGAAGGACGAGCACGAGAAGGGCTCGAAGGACGAGGGCGGCTCGAAGAGCGACTACGACAAGGGCTCGAAGAGCGACTACGACAAGGGCTCGAAGGACGAGCACGACAAGGGTGAGAAGCCGCGGGGCGGCGTTCACGCCGGCGGTGGCGGTCTGGCTGAGTCCGGCACCATGGCCGCCGGCTCAGTGCTGCTGCTCGGAGGCCTCGGCGCCGGGGCGTACATGCTGCGTCGCCGCAGCGCCTCCGGTCCTTCGTCCATCTGACAGGCCGTTCAGCCGCAGGTGACACCGCATGTCGCGGCCGCCGCCCACCCCGGGCGGCGGCCGCGGCCGGTACTGTCCGCCGCCTCCCCGCTCCCGCTGCCCGCTTCCCGACTGTGAAAGGCCCCAGCTCTCATGGCCGCCTCACCACAGCACGTACCGCCCGGCACGTCCCGCACCGCGCACCGGCCCGGCCCCATCGCGCGCGCCCTGCGGTGGCCCGCTCTCGCCGTCGCGTTGGGTGCCCTGCTTCTGGCGAACTCCGCCCACTCGGACAACCCCCTGCCTCGGCAGCGCCCCGCGTCAGTCGCCTCCGCGCCTGCCAGTCCGGCGCCCGCCCTCACGAAGAAGCCTCCCGCGGCTACCGGTCTTGCGCTGCCCCGGTCCCTTCCGACGCGGCTGACCATTCCGCAAATCGCCGTCGACGCGCCGTTCACGCCCTTGTCCCTCGATGCGTCACGGCAGCTCGAAGTGCCACCGGCGGGGGACAAGAATCTCGTCGGCTGGTTCGAGGGCGGCGTGACACCCGGGGAAATCGGATCAGCCATCGTCGTCGGACACCTCGACACCAGCAGCGGGCCGGCCGTCTTCGCCTACCTCGACTCCCTGCAGGCCGGCAGCACGGTGCACATCACCCGCCAGGACAAGAGCGTCGCGACCTTCGAAGTCGACTCGGTGGAGACCTACCGCAAGGCGGACTTCCCCAGCGACCGGGTCTACGCCGATACGCCTTCCCCGCAACTGCGCCTGATCACCTGTGGCGGCTCCTATGACCGCAGGGCCAAGGCCTATGACGCCAACGTCGTGGTGTTCGCGCATCTCGCGTCGGTGACCAAGCCGAAGCCGACCTCATGACCCATGCACAACGGGGCCTCCACCCGGCCGCTCAGGACACCACCTCGTCCGGGGTCGCGCGAGCCCCCGTACGTCATGAGTACTGCCGCCGTGAATCGCCCCGACGCGCATGACTCCAGGCTGCATCCGACACAGCGGGCGGCATGCCCACGGCAGCCGTTGAAGAGTGAGGGAGCATCAGGTGTGGGCGCACGCCGGATCCTCGGCGCGACCGTGATGTCCGCCGCCCTGGTCGGGACCACGTGCACCGACGGCAGCCCCGCCGTGGCGCGGACGAACGCGTCCGCGGCGGGTTGCACGGCACCGGCCCTGGAGACGATGGCGATACGTGACCGGACGAGCGTCAGCGGCACGGCCCTGGCCCAGCTGAACAAGGGGGAGACCGCGCCGTCCCCCCGCCGGATGACTGCAGCGGCTCGTACACCAAGTGCGCTGCCACCAGTTCCCGTTGGGTCAAGGTCACGAAGCGCGGCGTCACCGGTTACGTGGTCGGCACCTGTGTGAAGCGGCCCACCTGACCCGGCGGGCGACCGGTTGGGAGGGGCCCGGACGCAGCGTCCGGGCCCCGCCCTTCTGCCGACCTTCCGGCAGGGACCCCCGCCCTTCTGCGGACCTTCCGGCAGGGACCCCCGCTCGCTCGCCGATACGCACCAGCGCGACCGTGATTCCGCCTGACGCGCCAGGAGGGCGCGGTCCGGAGACGAGGAGCGGATGCCTCGTCCGATCAACGGTCCCCGTCTTCTTCCGGCCGAGCGTCTGTCTCCCTGAGTTGGTACAGCTCCGGCACCGAGACCTTGATCGGCTCCTGCGTGGTCCGTGCGATCACGACGACCACGGGCTCGTTCGGGTCCGGGTTCTCCTCGCGGTGCGGGACGAACGGGGGGACGAGCAGGAAGTCGCCGGGACCGGCGGAGATCCGTACCTCCCGCGTCCCGTCGTGGTAGACGAACACCGGGTGCCCGCTGACCACGTAGATCCCCGCCTCCGAAGCACCGTGGTGGTGGTTGTCCGTCGCGCTCAACGGCGGGTTCTCCACCAGCCCCATCCAGAGCTTCTTGGAGCCGACGGTGCCGCCGCTGAGAGCGGCGTAACCATCCAGCTCGCCGGCTCGCACATGGTGGACGCGGTTGCTCGGCGGTGTGTCGCTGTCGCCGGTGCTCAGTGCGGACCCGACGCCTTCGTGGGTGGTCATCGTGTGGTCTCCTGGCTGTGGTTGACGGCCTTGTTGGGTGAGCACCAGGCTGCGGCCACGGTCCTGAGGCGACAAGCGTTGTTGCCGTCGTGGCAACGCGAACGCGTCCGAAGCGCAGGGAACTTCCCTGCCCGGCATCGACTTCGCGCCCCCTCGGGCCGGGCTCGGCCGGCCGCGTCCGACGCCGAGGCCCCGGTGTGGAACAACCGCACGCGGCGGAGCTTTTGGCGTGAGAACGCTGTGGGACGGTCCACGCTGCACGGCGCGCGGACCGTCGGTGGCCTCCCTTGCGAGGGACCGACGACCCGGTTGTTCCGCGTCGCACAGTGGCGAAGACCGGTATCCGGCGAGTCACTCACCCCGTGCCTTTCCCGGAGCCCCCTCGTGGCGTCGCCGCCCGTGCCGGACCGGCCGCCGCCCCTGGGCACCCTCCGGGACGTCGCCGGACGACCAGGAGGTCACCCTGCGTGACCAGGTGGCGACCATCGCGGTTTCGACCAGCGGAAAGCCATGCGCCGATGTCTCGGATAGGGTGTTTCGGTAGGAATTTTCTCCGTAGGGAATGTCTCCCGGGTTAGGGCGATGCATTGGACACCTACCGGTCGACGAGTGAGGTGCCGGAACAGCCTCCGGTGGCTGTCGGGTACGCCGGGGTGCTCCGCGAACTGCTTCCGATGGCCCTGTGGCGGGAGGACGCGGACGGGCGCGTCGTGGAGTGGTCGCTGGCCGCCCAGGACCTGCTCGGTCACCGCTCCGAGGACGTCCTCGGCCGCCCCGCCTCCTCCATTCTGGTCCCCGAGGGCAACGGAGAGCTGGCCGCTCAGCTGACCCGCCGGGTCCAGGCGGGGGAGACCGTGGTGGGAACCCTGTCCGTACGGCATCGCGATGGTCACAAGGTGACCATGGAGACGTGGATCGTCCCGGCCACCGACGCGCAGGGACGGGCGGGGGCCATGCTGATCGCGGTGGAGACCTCGTGCGTCCTGCGCATGCGGGACTCCCTGGCGGCTCTGGAGAGCCTGTTCACCCAGTCGCCCATCGGCCTGGCCACACTCGGTCCTGACCTGCGGTTCCTGCGGGTCAACGACGCCTTGGCCCGGATGAACGGCGTCTCCGCCGCCGAGCACCTCGGCAAGCGGCTCACGGAGGTCGTGCCCGGGGTCAACGCCACGGCGCTCGAGTCGATGATGCAGCGGGTCCTGGACAGCGGTACTGCCGTCGTCGACGCCCGCCGCACCGGCCGGACCGCGGCCGACCCCGGCCGCGACCGGACCTGGTCCTGCTCCTATGCCCCGCTGCTCGACAGCGCCGGCCGCACGCTGGGGCTGATCGCCTCCCTCATCGACATCACCGCGGGCCAGCAGGCGCAGATCGACGCCGAACGGGCCCGGCACCGCTTCGCTCTGCTCGCCGAGGCGGGCACCAGGATCGGCACCACCCTGGACCTGCGGCAGACCGCTGAGGAAGTGGTGCAGGTGCTCGTGCCCCAGCTCGCCGACTCGGCCGACGTACAGCTGCTCGAAGAGGTTCTCGAACCCGACGAGGCGGCCGCGTCCACGCACGGCGTGGTCCGTCGGCTGGCGGCCGTTTTCCCCGATCCGTCCGCCCCCACGGCGAAACTGGTGCCGGGGACGACTTCCCGGATTCCGCCCGGCTCGCTGTACGAACGGGTCATCGCCGACGGCCGGCCCATCAACCTGTACAGGTCCGACGTCCCGGCGCTGATCACCGACCCCCGCGCCGACCGGCTGCGGGACTACCTCATGACCCTCGGCTCCGCGCGCCTGATCCCCCTGGTCGCCCGCGGGAAAGTGCTCGGCGCGGTCGTGGTGACGCGGGTCCGCAGCCGCGAGCCGTTCGACGAGCAGGACTGCGTCCTCGTCGACGAACTGGTCGCCCGCGCGGCGTTGAACATCGACAACGCGCGTATGTACACCAGCCAGCGGCAGGCGGCCCTCACCCTGCAACGCAGCCTGACGAACAGCGCGCTCCCCGATGTCACCGGCCTCGAACTCACCGGGCGTTACCTGCCCGCCAGCGACCACGACGTCGGCGGCGACTGGTTCGACGTCATCGCGCTGCCCGACGGCAGAACCGGACTCGTCATCGGGGACGTCATGGGCCACGGGATCCACGCCGCGGCCGTCATGGGCCAGCTGCGCACGGCGGTACGCACGCTCGCCCGGCACGACATCGATCCCGCCCGGATGCTTCGCTCCCTCGACGCGGTCGTGGCCGACCTGGGGCCGGACGAAATGGCGACCTGCGTCTACGGCGTCCACGACCCGGCATCCGGTGAATGCGTGATCGCCCGAGCCGGCCACCCCCCGCCCGCCGTGGCCGTGCCCGCGCCCGGTGAGGCGATCACCTTCCTCGACGGCCCGTCCGGCACGCCACTGGGGACGGGAGAGCGGGATTTCCGGACCGAACGGGTGCCCCTGCCTCCCGGGAGCGTGCTGGTCCTGTACACGGACGGCCTCATCGAAGCCCGGGACAGGGACCTCGACCAGGGCATGGCCCAGCTCGCTCGGGCGCTGCGAGACCGTGACCAGCCTTTGGACGAGTTGTGCGACGGTGTCCTCGGACATCTGCTGCCCTGCCCCGCCCAGGACGACGTGGCGGTCCTCCTGGCCCGCACCCGGCGCACATGAAGCTCAGCCCCGGGACGGAAGGGGAACGGGGGGTGCCCGCGTCACCGGGTGGTCCAGGGCGGCTCGCCCGCACCGCGAGCGGATACGTGCGTGGACGTGCGGCCCCGGACTCCGGAAGCCGGAAGTTCAGCGGGAGGTGTCGAGCACCAGCTTGCCGACGGACCTGCGGGCGCGGAGGTCCTGATGGGCGCGTGCCGCCTCCGCCAGCGGATAGACGCCGCCGACCCGGGGCGTGAGGCGTCCGTCCCCGACCATCTCCAGCAGCTCGGACATCGGCTCCCGGTACATGCCGGGTCGGCCGATCGCGTGCATCAGCCAGAAGCCGACGACCGCCCTGGAGCGGCCCATCAGCTGAGCGGCATGGACCGGCTCAGGGGTCTGCCGGCTCGCCATGCCGTACGTGACGAGCCGGCCGAACGGCGCCAGGGCGGCGAGGGACTCCTCGAAGACCCGGCCGCCGGCCATCTCCAGGACGACGTCGACCTTCCGGCCCCCGTTGGCCTCCACCAGCCGTTCCTTCAGGCCCTCCGCATCGGCGTCGACGGCCACGTCCGCGCCCAGGGCGAGGGCGAGGTCGCGCTTGTCCCGGGTGGAGGCGGTGGCGATGACACGTCCGGCTCCGAACGCCTTCGCGAGCTGGACGGCGAGCGAACCGGTGCCGCCGGCGGCGGCGTGCACGACGAGCGACTCGCCCGCGGCGACGCGTCCGCTGGTGCGGAGCAGGTGCCAGGCGGTCAGGCCCTGCACGATCAGGGCCAGGGCCTGACCGTCGCCCACCGCATCGGGGACGTCGATCGCCAGGTCCTCCCGGACCAGCGCCTTCTCGGCGTAGCCGCCGTAGTTGTCCGCGAGGGCGACGACCCTCCGCCCGTCCTCCGTACGGCCGACCACCTCACCGCCCGGGATCATGGGAAGAGCGGAACGGGACAGGTACGAGTCCTCGACCGCGTGCGTATCCGCGTAATTGACGCCGGCCGCCGAGACGTCGATCAGCAGGCGGCCGGGCTCGGGGCGGGGGTCGGGGACCTCCACCAGTCGCAGCACTTCCGGCCCGCCGAACTCGGTGACGTGTATCGCACGCATCGTCGCTCCTCACTTCCTGGCATGTCCCGCGGGTACTCCGCGGAGCCCACGGCGTACGCTCCCACCAGGCACGGGACATTACCAACTGCTCAGTATGTGAACTGTGCCACAGTGCCACCTCAGCCCAGAGTGGCAACCGCTCCCCTGAGTACGAGCCCGCATCCGATCACCAGGACGACCGCTGCCGTGGCGAGCGGTGCCAGGCGGTGGGCCAGGGAAAGCGCCCGGCTTGGTGGCCGCCGCGCCAGCCTGCGCACGGTGGTGTCCCGCAACCGCACCACCGCGAACCCGGCGCCCGCGAGCGTGAGCGCCAGCCCGGCTCCGTACGCCAGGACCAGGAGGAAGCCGAACCATGCCTGGCCGAGGGCTGCCGCGCCGATCAGCACGACGACGGCGGACGGACTGGGGACCAGCCCGCCGGCCAGGCCGAGGAGGATCACACCGCGCAGGCCGGGAGCGGGAGGGACATGGGTGTGGTCATGGCCGTGGCCGTGGGTATGGCCCTGGTCATGGTCATGGGCTCGGTGGTCGCCGGGGCCATGCGCGCCCCGCGTCCCGTGGTGTCCCCGCCGGTGGTGGTCCGTGACTGTGGCCACCCGGGAGCCGGCGGGGGTTTCCCCGGCGGCAGTCCGGTGGGCAGCCACGAGAGCGGGCACCCGCTCCCCGTCGTGTCGGTGCTCGGTGTTCTCCCTGTGTCCGCATTCGTGCCCGTGCCCGTGCCCGTGTTCATGGGCTTGGGCGTGGACGTGGCCATGGGTGGGCCCGTGTCGGCGATGCCGTTGGTGCCACGCCCTGCGCAGCAGCAGCGCGCCCGCGACTGCGACCAGGGTGCCGCTCGCGATGCCCAGCCACGACACCACGGTCGGCGCCGCTGCCGAGCCCGCGGTGATCAGGGCACCCAGGGCGAAGACGCCCAGGGTGTGGGTGAGGGTCACCGAGGCTCCGAGGGCCAGCATGTCGCGCAGGGAGCTGCGGCCGCCCGCCGCGGCGGCGGCCGCCATCATGGTTTTGCCGTGTCCCGGTGCCATCGCGTGCAGGGCGCCCAGCAGTACGGACGCGCCCAGCGCGAGCACCGCGAAGCCCATGGTCAGGTCGTGCCGGGCCACCAGCCCGGTCAGCGCCTGCGCCCAGCGGTCCGCCCCGCGCGGCAGTACGCCCGTCGCCGGGGAAGCGGCACCGTTCACCTCGTCCTCGGCGCGGGCGGCCGTCGACCCGCCGGGGCGGACGCTGAGGGTGGCCGACCGGGAGTCGGGTGGCGAGGAGAGAAGATCGTCGGGGTAGGCGGTCAGCCGCCGAGAAACGGAGTCGCCGGGCACGTCCGAACCCGAGAGCGTCATCCGGTCGCCCCGCGCCGTGATCTCCCGCCACCCCGCTCCGGACGAGACGTCCGCCGGGCGGAACGAGATACGCAGGCGCTCGTCGCGCGGCAGAGCCGCCGTCATCGCGCAGGTGACCCGCAGCGTCTGCAACCCCGCCTGCCCCGCGAGCGCCTGCGCCTTCGCGCTCCCCGGGACCCGGGCGCCGCCCGCCGAGAGGGGAAGCGCCTTCCCGTCCCCGATCGTGAGCCGAGCACCCCTGGCCGCAGTGTCGCACCGCGTCCGGGCCCATGCCGCCAGTTCTGTCGGGGCGAGCCGACCGTCCCCGTCGGTGTCGATACGGCCTCGCTCCTGCGAGGCCGGGATCTCCGCGAGGTCCTCCACATGGTCCACACGCAGCTTCCCCGGCGCGACGACGAGACCGGCGTACTGACTGACGGTGAAGTTGCCCAGAGGGTGTGCTTGCGCCGTCCCGGCGGGAAGCAGGGCCAGGGTCGCGCCCGACACCAGCGCGGTGAGAGCCCAGGCGGTGACACGGCGGCTCGTGAATCTCCGGCGGTTCATGACGCTCCCCGGGGCCGGGACAGTGAGGACAGGACGGAGGCGGCCTCGCGGGCCCCCGTGGGGGAGAAGCCGGAGTTCAGATCAAGCGCGGCGCGCAGATCGCGGCGCGCGCCCCCGTCGTCGCCCAGAGCGCGCCGGATCATGCCCCGATGGAAGAGGAAGGAGGCGTTGCGGTAGCCGGGTGACAGGGCCATCGCCTTCTTCGCGTACGTCAGCGCCTCCTCGTCCTTTCCGTTCTTGTGCAGCGCCCAGGCGAGCGCGTCCGCCGTGTGCACGCTCCGGCGGCGGGACCATTCGGCGCGCGCGGAGGTCAACGCCCCGGCGGCGTCGCCGTGGTCGGCCTCGATGAGCGCGGACTCCGGATCGGTGGCTGCGCCGTTCGCGCGGGCCAACCGGGTCCACGCGCGGACGAGTGCGTACTGTTCTCCGGCCCGTCGGCGCTCTCCGGCCACTTCGTACAGCTCGGCCAGGGCGGCGAGCCGGCCCGGCAGGGGGTGGCGCCGTACGACCTCTTCGAGATCGCTCACCGCACGCCTCGTCTCACCCAGCGCGGCATGGGCGCGACCTCGCCCCTCCAGAGCCGGCACATACGCGGGTGCGGCAGCCAGCGCGGTCGCGAAGTGGGCCAGCGCCTGCCGGAACTGCCCGTGATCAAAGGCCAGTTGGCCCAGAGCGGTGGAGACGTACGCCACGTCGGCGCTGCTGAACGCCGAGTCCAGCGCCCGCAGCAGTACCCGACGCGCTCCCGGCGCATCGCCGCGCAGCTCCAGGACGTACGCGTAGCGCGTGAAGACGGGGATGCCCGGGCGCCGCCGGTCGGCGACTTCCGCGGCTCGCAACGCCTCGCCGTAGCGCCCCAGTTCGACGAGGGCGTCGACCCGGCCGGACAGGGCCCGCTCGCTGTACGGGTTCACCCGCAGGGCACGGTCCGCGTGGCTCAGCGCCGCTGTGAAGTCGTGGCGCGCGGCGGCCAGTGTCGCCTGCCCGGCGAGCGCGGCGTCGTTCTCGTCGGCGGGACGCAGCGTCAGCGAACGCTTGAGCGCCTTCTCCGCCTGCGGATACCGGGCCGGATCCCCGCTGGTCCGCGCCTGTTCGACATACGCCGCACCCAGCGCCGCCCAACCGGTGGCGTCCCGGGGCTGTGCCTTGAGGTGCCTCTGCAGTGCGTCGATGCCCCGCGCGAGATCCCCCGCCGCCAGCCGCTCCACGGGCACATCGGCCGCGAGTGACGGCGGTGCCTGCGCGGACCGGTCCGTGTCCCCTCCGGCCCCGAACGCCACCGAAGTGGCGGTGAGGCCCAGAGCCACCGCCACGACTGCCGCGACACGCCACCTCCCCGGCCCGGGCGTCGGTCCGGGGAGCCGCCCTCGCCCGCGTCGGCGCGGGAACTGAGGCTTCCGTACGAGCATCGGTCTTGCCTTCCTCGGTGTTCTGAGTGGTGGCACCCGGAAGCGCCATGGGGACGAACCGATGGCGCTGCCGGGTGCCACAGCCGGGGTGTGACGGGGGCCGACCGCCCGGACGGCCCGACCGCTTGAGGTCGCCCCGGCGTGGTCGGTCGAGCGCGGTCAGCCGAGCCAGGACCGGCGTTCGGGGCGGCGGCGGGAACGCATCCAGGCCATGCCGAGGCCGAGCAGCAGGACACACGCTGCCCCCGAGGCCGCCGAGACGAGCATTACCGTGTCGTCGTCCCACGATGCGGCGAGGGAGGACGCCCCGCCCGTCAGGCCCGTGGTGGCGTCGGCCTTGGTGGACACATCCGCCGCATGGGTGTCGGAGCCGGCGGTGGGCAGGGCGACGTACGGGAAGCTGCGGCCGAACTCCTTGTCATTGGCGTTGACGGCATCACCCAGGTCGTTCTTCGCACCGACGAGCTCGCCCTCGACGACCTGCAACGCGATGTCCAGCACGTCGTCCGTCAACCGCCGCCCGTTGGGGAAGCCCGCGTTGTCCCCGTCCAGTACACCGAGCCGCTTCGGTTCCGCGGCCGGCTTGATGGAGGTGTTGAGGCGCAGCATCTCCGACGGCGTGCCCTGCGGGGGCTGGTTGAGGTCCTCGACTCCGGTCAGGAACACCGACACGAGATCGTCGCGCGGCTCCGCCGGGGCCTTGATCTTGTAGATGCCCTCGATGAGCTTGGGCAGCTCGGGCTCGGTGACGTTCTTCAGGAAGTCCCCGTCGTTCTCGGGGGAGGACGCGTTGAACTTGTCCTTGTCTTTGACCGGGTTGACGACCTCGTTGACCAGCGGCATGCCGAGCCGCGACACCCGCGTCCAGTCCCCGGAGGCGTTCTTGCGCTCGGTCGTCGTATAGATGCCGACGACCGGCTGCTCCTCGGACTGCCGGAGGTAGGAGCTCGGCACCTGCAAGGCGATCGTGTTGACGTTGTAGCCCTTGAGCGTGTCGTTCCCGACCTCCGACAGGTCACCGCCGTACAGGAGGTCGAAGACCCGCAGATCGAGGAAGAACGGGTCGTCGGCCTGACCGGCGAAGGCCTTGAGCCCGCCGGGGATCTCGCGTACCGCCTGGTCGCGCAGCTTCTGGTAGTCGGGCATCGACGCCTTGCCGACGTTCGAGGGCGCGACCGGCAGCCGCTTCGCCAGTTCATGGCGCGAGGCGACCTTGCCGTGCTTCAGCCGCAGCAGCTCGACGTCGTACGTCTGGGTGAAGTTGAGATCCGGGTCGTCCAGGCTCTCCACCACACCGGTGTTGTAGAGGAAGGTGTTCTCGTTCTTGCGGTGGTCCTGGAACGTGAACCGGTACAGCAGGTCGTCCCGCGCGTCACCGTCGCTGTCGATGTGGATGTCGTAGCGCGCGTCGTTGGCGAACGTGTAGAAGTTCGGACCGCCCGCCGGCTCCTGGAACGGCAGCCAGTTGGCGACCAGCGTCGTGGAGTCGGGATGGTCGGGGCTGACGAACGCGTACACGTCCGTGTTGTCGAACTGGGGCTGGCCCGAGATCAGGGGCGCCTCCCGGTGGCTGGAGGCGGTCGCCGTCTCGGGCCGCAGCGCGCTCACGCCGGCAGCCGCGAGCCCCCCGGCGGCCAGCGCACCACAGGCGAGCAGCGCGACGCTCCCGCGCCCCCGCCCTCGCCACATCCGTCCGCTTCTGGTGGTTGCGGTCATCCTGTCCGCCCTTCCTCAGTCATCGCGTCCGTTCCGGATTTCCTGTGGGGCAGTACGTGCGCCACAGCCGTTCTGCTCGGCCTGATCGATATGAGATCGACGGGGTCCCGAGGCGCGCGGGGCGGCGCGTCCTGCGGCGTGCACACGCGGTCACGCAGGTGACGAGTGTCCCGACCGGGCGCTCGCGACCGTCGGTACGGCGTCGACGCCCTGCCCCCGGCCCACGGCCCCCGGGCCCTGGAACCTCGCCGCGGCGGCCCGTACCTCGATGTCGTACTGCCCGCCGGGCGGACCGCCGTGACGGAGCAGGGGGATACGGAACGTGCGCTCCTGCGGTGCGCGCTCTTCCCGGCCCACACCCACCGGCCCCCGCACATCGTCGTGCGGGTGCGCGGCCTCGGGGGGCGACGAGACGGAACCATCGGCCGGCGGCCGGTCCGGCCGCATGGCCGGTCCGGGCCGGTCCGGCGCCAAGGCGCCGTTGGCGAGCATCGACGAGGCCACGAGGAGACCACCTACCGCGCCGGCCCCGCAGACCCCCGCCCAACGTCCGCGCTCGGCCACCAGCCGCGACCGCCCGCGGCCTGCGGCGCCCACGCCGCAAAGAGCAGTGGGTGACGGCGCATCCGGGGCCGCTTCCGGCCATGGGGCGGTGTGCGACTCGGCAGAGGTCGAGGAGGCCACGCACCCACGCGTCCACAACGGTTCCACCATGACGGGCGGGGGAGTGACGGCCCGTGTACCGCCTGCTCCCGGTGGCGCCTGCTCAGACCGGGGGGAATCAGGGTCCACGCCTCCGCCGTACAGCCCCGGTGCGGTCCCGTGGAGTTCGGCGCGTGCGGCTTCCAGGTCGTCCAGCACCTTCTGGAAGGAGTCCATGATCGATTGCGCGGAGGCAGGGTCCGCACCGGGAGTGCGCAGGGATTCATCGTTGTCGACTTGCATGAGGTCGACTTGCACGGGGTCAACTTGCACGGGCACTGCTCCTCGGTCGACATCCACGGATGCCCGGTCCCTGTCAGTGAGGGGATGCCTTGCAGTCGACAGAGGGGCATCGGAACGTTGGGGTACGTGCCTGCCGCGGCGAGCGCGGCGGCGACCGCAAGGTCGTATCGTCGACAAGGAGTACGCACCGAGCCGGAGTTCGTCTCATCCGGCTCGCGTGCGGCCGAGGAGCGCGAGGTCCGCGCAGTACCCGCCCCTGAGGGAGCCCCGCCCGGCCGCACGGCCGGCTGTCGGGCGCCGAGCCCGGCCGTACGACGTACGGAGTGACCACCCCGAGCGCCCATCCGACCTCCTTCCGGAGCACTCGTCCCGGCACTCGTCCCGGCACTCGTCCCGGTGTACGCCCGGCCCGTCCGGCGGCCGGCTTCAGGACGGTTCGGCCGCCAGGTCCAGGTCCAGGTGCGGAAGGTGGTGACCGAGGCGCTCCCGCTTGGTCCGCAGGTAGGAGAGGTTCTCCTCGCGCGGGGGTATCAGCAGCGGAACCTGCTCGCTGATCCTGATGCCGTGCCGCCGCAACGCCTCGGACTTGCGCGGATTGTTGGACAGCAGCCGCACGGAGCGCACACCGAGGTCGTGCAGCATCTCCGCCGCGACCCGGTAGTCGCGGGCGTCGTCCGGGAGCCCGAGCGCCAGGTTCGCCTCGACCGTGTCCAGCCCGTCCGCCTGCAGGCGCATCGCGCGGAGTTTCGCCAACAGACCGATGCCCCGGCCCTCGTGCCCCTGGAGGTAGACGAGGACGCCCCGCCCTTCGCGCGCGATGGCCCGGAGGGCCGCGGAGAGTTGCTCGCCGCACTCGCAGTGCCTGGACCCGAAGGCGTCTCCGGTCAGACACTCCGAATGCACGCGGGTGAGGACGTCATCCGCCTCGATATCACCGTGGACCAAGGCTATTTGCTCGTCCCCGCGATCGAGGTCCAGGTAGCCGACGGCGAGAAAATCGCCATGGTCGGTCGACAGTTGTACATTCACCACATGTTCGACACCTGAAGGCCGAGTGATCCCATGGGGTGTCCCGTCCGTATCTATCATGGCCAGATCGTATCGGGTAACCTCCGGCCATGGGCGGGAAACTGATGGACTGTTTCCGGGAGCCCGTCGGTACATTTCGCTCGGCCGGTAGGTGTGGAGCGAAGAGGGAAAGGGGTGGGCGAGATGAGTGTTCCGCAGCCGCGGATTCCGGCATTCGGTATGTTGCCGCTGGGCACCACGACGGAGGATGTGAGGGAGGGGCCGGCCGATATCGCCGTCCTTCCCATAGGGAGTTTCGAGCAGCACGGACCCTTCCTGCCTTTGACGACCGACACCGTCATCGCGTGCGCCATCGCCCGGGAAGTGGCCGCGGTCCACCCCGTGCACCTGCTCCCACCAGTGACGATCTCCTGCTCGCACGAGCACTCCGCCTGGCCGGGGACCGTCAGCATCTCCGCGGCGACCCTTTACTCCGTCGTACGGGACATCGCCGAATCACTCCGCCGCTCCGGTATGGAAAACCTCGTTCTCATCAATGGGCACGGGGGAAACCACGTGCTGCGCAATGTGGTTCAGGAGTCCGTCGGCAGCGGTACGCGCATGGCCCTTTTCCCGGGGGCGGCCGACTGGGGCGATGCGCGGGAGCGGGCCGGCGTTCTGACGTCTTCGCACAGCGATATGCACGCGGGTGAAGTGGAGACGTCCATCCTGTTGCACGACCATCCGGAACTGGTCCGGCCCGGATACGAGACCTCCGATTTTCTCGCCGACGACCGGAAGCACTTTCCTTCCCTCGGTACCGGCGCCTACACGGAATCCGGCGTGATCGGCATGCCGTCAAGGGCATCGGCCGAAAAGGGGAGGAAGCTGCTGGCCGCCCTCGTCGATTCATTCGCCGAATACCTCTCCGTCCTGGCTCCCACGGAATCGCGGCGGGGGACGCGGTGACCGGCCCCACCGCGAGCCACGCCGCTCGCACGCTCGACGCCGCCGAAGCCTGGGAGCGGTTGCGCCGCGTCCGGACCGAGGCGGACGCCCGGTCCGCCGGGGTGGTCCGTGGGGCGGACGGCCGGGTCAGGTGGCGGAACGCCTCGGCCGAGGCGGACGTCCTGGCCGACCGCTATCTGCCGCTCTGCCTGGCGGGTCCGCAGGTCACCTTCGCCCAACTGGGGCAGAGCCTGGACGGTTTCATCGCGAGCCGCACCGGCGACGCCGACTACGTCACCGGCGAGGAGGACCGCGAACATCTGCACCGTATGCGCGCCCTCGCCGACGCGGTGGTCGTCGGGGCCGGCACCGCCGTCGCCGACGACCCCCGGCTCACGGTCCGCGCCTGCGCGGGTGACAACCCGGTGCGCGTCGTCCTCGATCCGGACGGCCGGGTACCGCTGGGGCTGCGGGTGTTCACCGACGGGGAGGCGCCCACCCTGTGGGTGGTCGGCGCCGGCGGCGAGCGCGGGCGGGTCGTCGCGGACCGTGACGGCGTCGACGTACTGGTGCTTCCCGACCGCGCGGCGTTCGCCCCGCGACACCTGGTGAGGGAACTCGCGCGCCGCGGTCTGGGCCGTGTGCTGGTGGAGGGAGGCGGCGTCACCGTGTCGCGGTTCCTCCGCGAGGGCGCGCTGCACCGGCTCTACGTCACCGTGGCACCGGTCCTGCTCGGCGACGGCGTCCCCGGACTCGCCTTCCCCGGCCCGGAGCTGATGCGCGACGCGCTCCGGCCGCCGACACGGCGCGTCCTCCTGGGCGAGGACACCCTCTTCGACCTCGACCTGCGGACGCCGCAACCCGGCGAACCACTGGGAGAGGAGCACGCCCGCACCCGGCAGGCTCGCGACGAAGGTCAGTAGCCCGTACACGACGGCGACGGCCAGCCCTTGGGCCGCGCCCATGCCCGCCGCTCCGAAGGCCCAGGCGGTGACTCCCTCCCTGGGCCCCCAGCCGCCGACGTTCAGCGGCAGCGCCATGGCGAGCAGCGCCGGCACCAGCAACGGCAGGAGCGCCGTCGCCGGCGCCGTCGATCCGGCCGCGCGGGCCGCGAGAAGGAACATGGCGAGGTACCCCGCCAGTACCGCGACGGACGACAGCAGCACCCCCGGCCAGCTCCGGCGGGCCGGCAGCCCGGCGCGCGCCTCGGAGAGGGTGGCGCGGACCGTGGTGGAAGCCTTCCGGCGGAGCCTCACGGCTGCCGTGGCGACCAGCCCGCACGCGACGGCGGCAGCCGTCAGGGCACCCGGCACCGTGACGACGCGGCCCGCCTCCACCAGGAACGGTGAGGGGTACACGACCAGCAGCGTCACACCGACGGCGACAAGGACCACCTGGCCCGCCATCCGCTCCAGGACGACCGCGCGGACACCCTGTCCGACGTCACCGGCGCTCTGCCCGTGCCGTACCGCGCGGTGCACGTCACCGAGGACGCCGCCGGGCAGTGCCGCGTTCAGGAACAGGGCGCGGTAGTAGTCGGTGACGGCCCGGCCCAGCGGCAGCCGGATGCCCAGGCCTCGGGCCACCAGACGCCAGCGCCACGCGCTGAGAACGGTCGTGAACAGACCGAGGCCGAGAGCGGTCAGGAGAATGGGAAGGTCGATGCCGCGCAGCCCGTCCAGCAGGGCGCCGCCGCCGTGCCACCACACCACCGCCGTGAGGATGGCGGCCCCCGCCACCATGCCGAGGGGGGCCCGCACCGCCCCCGCCCTCACGCGCCGCCGCCCGTCGACCCGGGCCCGGGCAGGGCGAGCACATCGCTGTGGTGCACCACCGCCCGCAACTCCCCGGCCTCGCAGGCCTCCAGGCGGCGCCGCAGATACGCGGTGGTACGTGGCGCGAGGTCGGGGCGCTGTTCGCGGGCCGCACCGACCCAGCCGCGCAGCCACCGCGCGATCAGCGCGGACTCGGCGCCGCCGAGCCGCCACGGGGCGTCGGCCACCCGTACGGTCATGCCGTGGCGCGCGAACGCCTCGCGGGCCGCCGCGACGGCATCGGGTCCGAGGAGCCGGCGGCCGTGGTCGAGACGGCGCTGATGGTCGTTGAACGCGCCGCCGACCGCCCCGTCCAGCGGGTCGGCGGGGGTCAGCTCGACCCGCCCCACCACGGACAGCGCCAGCAGTGCCGGACAGCCCGCCCCCGCGCACGCCGCCGCCAGCCGGTCCAGCTCCTCCCGCGTGAGCAGGTCCAGCAGAGCGGAGGCCGTCACCAGATCGGTGCCGGTCAGCTCGTCCGCGCTCAGGCGGGCGATGTCACCCCGGTGCGGCGTGACCGTGACACGGCTTCCGTCGGCGGCCGTACGGGGCATCCGCGCGGCGGCCAGGTCGAGTAGACCGGGATCGTGGTCGTGCAGGATCCAGTGCTGGGGGCCGTTCAGCCGGGGGGCCAGCCAGCGTCCCAGGGAACCGGTGCCGCAGCCCAGATCCCGGATCACCAGCCCCGCGTTCCGCCGCGACCGGCCGCCGCGAGTCGGCGAGACCGCCGCAGCCGCCGGTTCCACCGGTTCTGAAGGTTCCACCGGCCCTGACGGTTCCACCGGTTCTGACGTCTCCTTGGGGCTCTCCTGATACGCCGGTGCCACATCCGTCGGCCCGGCCCCGGAGGAGAGGTGACGCCGCAGCGGGGTGAGGAGTTCGGACGCGCGGGCCGCGGCGTCGGCGCCCTCACGCAGCGCCAGCCACTCCGGGGCGTAGCGTGGTCCGTCGGCCGCCTTCACGCCGCCTCCCGGCCGGGTTCCCGCCGGAGCTGTTCCAGCGCCCGGGCGAGGCTCCGGGTGGTCGTCTCCCAGCCGGCGAGCGCGGTGCGCCGCCGTCGCGCGGCGACCTTGGCACGGTGGCGCTCGCCGGGCTCACTCAGCCACCGCCGTAGCGCCGCGGCCAGTGCCGCCGGGTCGCGCGGTGGCACGAGCACGCCCGGGAGGCTGCCGTCGGGCGCGTACCCGACCGCTTCCGGCAGCCCGCCGACGGCCGTGGCGAGGACGGGAACGCCGCGCGCGAGCGCCTCGGTCACGGCCATGCCGTAGGTCTCGGCGTGCGAAGCGAGCACCAGGAGGTCCGCGCCGGCGTAGCTCGCGTTCAGCTCGGGCCCGCTGCGGGGTCCCGCCAGGTGGACGCGGTCGTCGAGACCGTACCGCTCGATCAGCTTCCTCAGCCGTAGGACGTAGTCGGGGTCCTGACTCAACCCGCCGACGCAGACGCAGCTCCATGGCAGGTCCCTGACGGCCGAGAGGGCCTCCACCAGCTCGTGCTGGCCCTTGCGCGGGGTCACCGAGGCGACGCACAACAGGCGTGGGGCGTCGCCGGTACCGGACGAACCCCCCGACGTACCCGGCGACGCGGGGCCCGACGCGCCGCCGGGCGCCAACGGGGCCGTGTCGGCTCCCGGGACGGCGACGTGGACCCGGTCGGCGGCGAGCCCGTGGTGGTCCACGAGCCTGCCGGCCGCCCAGTGACTGGTGGCGACGACCGCCGTCACCGCACGCAGCACCCTGCGCTCCCCGGCGTCCAGCGCCGCCGCCGATTCCGGGGCCGGCCCCGTCTCGTCGCCCAGGGGCAGGTGCACCAGCACCGCGAGGCGCAGCCGCTCGGCCCGGGCCACGACGACGTCGGGTACGGCGCAGGCGACGAGCCCGTCCAGGAGGAACAGGGTGCCGTCCGCCGCCTCATCCAGGACCCGGGCCAGTTCCGCGCGCTCGGCGGCCGTCGGCTGTGGCCACCTGCCCGCGACGACGTGTTGGCGGACCTGCCAGCCGATCCCCGGCAGGTCCCGGCACACCCTGCGGTCGTAGACGCTGCCGCCACTCGGGGCGGCCGGGTCGTCGACAGCGGCGGGCATCACCACACGCACCGAACGCTCGGGCAGGGCGGCGCCGGTCGTCCTCGCGGCGGTCGCGCCGCTCACCGGGCCCGCTCGTAACTCGCCCACGCGATGTGCGATTCATGCAGCGTGACCGCGATGGCGGCCAGTTCGCGGGCGCCTTCGCCCAGCGCCCCCGCGCGCACCCGGTCGGCCAGACGATCGGCGATGACCTTGGCCAGGAACTCCGTCGAGGTGTTGACGCCGGCGAACTCGTCCTCGTCATCGAGGTTGCGGTAGTTGAACTCGGCCACCACGCTGCCCAGTTCGCTCGTGGCGAGCCCGATGTCGACCACGATGTTGTCGGCATCCAGCTCGCCACGGCGGAAGGTGGCATCCACGAGATAGGTGGCTCCGTGCAGTCGCTGCGCGGGTCCGAACACCTCCCCACGGAAACTGTGGGCGATCATGAGGTGCTCGCGGACTGTGACACTGAACAACGGTGGTGACCTCCCGGTCCGGCCTGTGCGGGCGCCTGCCGCCCCTGCCGTTCAGTACGGCCCGGGCACGCCGCGCGTTCAGAGCCGATCCGGGGAGGCGCCGGCCGCGTCGTACACGACCCGGTGGCACAGCCCGGGCAGGTCACCGGCGGCGATCTGGGACAGCACCGAGGGCAGCTCCTCGAAGGCGCACTCGCCGGTGATCAGCGCGTCGAAGGCGGGGTCCGCGAGCAGTTCGAGCGAGAGCGCCAGCCGGTCGGCGAAGGTCCGGTGGGAGCGGCGGGCCGGTGACACCCTCCCCACCTGGCTGGCGCGCACGACCAGACGGCCGGAGTGGAACGCCTCACCCAGCGGCACGCTGACCCGCCGGTCCCCGTACCAGCTGAGCTCCAGGACCGTTCCCTCCGGGGCGAGGAGTTCCAGCGAGCGCGTCAGCCCCGCCTCGGTCGCGCTCGCGTGGACGGCGAGGTCGCAGCCGCCCAGGGCGTCATCGGGGAGCGCGAAGCCGACACCCAGCGCCGCGGCGACGGAGGCGCGGGCGGGGTCGGCGTCGACGAGCTGGACGCGTACGCCGGGGTAGCGCGCCAGGAGCGCGGCGACGGAGCAGCCGATCATCCCGGCCCCGACGACGGCGATCCGGTCACCGATCAGCGGAGCCGCGTCCCACAGGGCGTTCACCGCGGTCTCCACCGTCCCTGCCAGCACCGCACGCCCGGCGGGAACGGCGTCCGGCACCGGCGTCACGGCGGTGGCGGGCACGACGAAGCGGCTCTGGTGCGGGTAGAGGCAGAAGACGGTACGGCCCACCAGGTGGGGCGGCCCCTCCTCGACCGAACCGACGTTGAGGTAGCCGTACTTGACCGGCCCGGGGAAGTCGCCGTCCTGGAACGGCGCCCGCATGGCGGTGTGCTGGCTCTCCGGTACGCCGCCGCGGAAGACGAGGCTCTCCGTGCCACGGCTCACCCCGGAGAACAGCGTGCGCACCACGACGTCGTCGCCGGCCGGCTCCGGGAGCGGAACGTCGCGTATCTCGCCGTCGCCGGGGGAGCGGAGCCAAAAGGCCCGTGCGGTGCGCTTCATCGGCGTCCTGATGGGCGTCCTCATCGGCGTCCTCCTGCTGAACGCTCGGGTGACGGTGCACGTTGTGAAGGTCACGAGGCCGCGCACACCGTACGCGGCGGCCATTGACTCTGTCACACGTCCGGAGGGTGCCCCGTGTCGGTGGGCGACGTATCCCAGGCAAGTCCGTTGCGCCACGAGCCGGCCGTGGGGGCGGTCGCGCAACTCGTCCTGCTGGTCCTCCTCGGCGCGGTGACCGGGCTGGGACCCGCGGGTTGGCTGACAGGCATCGGGTTCACACTCGTCACCTGGGCCGTGCTCACCCGTGCGCTGCGCCGGTCGTGGCCCACGGCCGCGCCCTTCGGCCCGGCCAACGGCGTCACCCTGGCGCGGACGATGCTCGTCGGGTGCGTCACGGCGCTCGTCGGCGACCTGGTCGCGGACGAGGCCGCGGGCCTCTTCGCGAGCCGGCCGCCCATGGTCCCCCTGATCGCCCTCACCACGGTGGCGCTGGCCCTCGACGCGGTCGACGGCCGGGTCGCCCGGCGCACCGGGACGGCCTCCTCCCTGGGGGCGCGCTTCGACATGGAGGTCGACGCCTTCCTCATCCTCGTGCTCAGCGTCCACGTCGCCCTGTCGATGGGGGCGTGGGTCCTGGCGATCGGCGCCATGCGGTACGTCTTCGTCGCGGCGGCCCGGGTGCTGCCGTGGCTGAACGGGCCGCTCCCGCCGAGCATGGCCCGCAAGACCGTGGCCGCCGTGCAGGGCGTCGTCCTTCTCGTGGCCGGCGCCGGGATCGTCCCGGGCGTGCCGGCGTACGCGGTGGTGGCGGTGGCGCTGGCGCTGCTCGTCTGGTCCTTCGCCCGTGACATCCGGTGGCTGTGGCGCGTCAGGGTTCCGGGCGGCGCCGCGCCCGCCCGGGAGGCGACGCACGCCGGCAGCTGAGGCCCCGGGCCGTACGACACGCGCCCGGCCGGGGTGCCGGCCGGGGCCGTCGAGGGTCAGCCGCCGCTGCCGGGGGTCATCGCGGCCCGTAGGCGGCCAGGAAGCGGTCACGGAAGGCGTCCATGCGCCACACCGGGGCGGCCGGCCCGGGTTTAAGCCCCTCCTGCCAGCCCCAGCCCGAGATCCGGCCCAGCACGGCCGGGTCGCGGGCGACGATCGTGACCGGTACGTCCCGGCCGTGCCGGTTCCGGGTGACCGTCGGGACGGGCTGGTGGTCGCCGAGGAAGACGACCACGGTGTCGTCGCCGCCGTACGTCTCCACGTACGAGATGAGGCTGTTCAGCGAGTACTCGATCGCGCGCCGGTACTCGGTGCGCACCCGGGCGGGGTCCTTCCACACCTCCTTGGGGTCCTTGCCCGCCTTCTTGACGCTCTCGTAGACCGAGCCGTCCCCGATCTCGTCCCAGTCCAGCATGGTGGGGATGGGCGCCCAGGGGTTGTGGCTGGAGGTGAGGATGATCTCCGCCATCAGCGGGTCGCGGCCCGGTTGGCCGTGCTCAAGGCGCTCGAAGGCCGACAGGCTGTACTGGTCGGGCACGGGCGCCCAGCTGAAACCGGGGCCCTCGTACCCGAGGTTCCGGGAGTCGTAGACGTCGTCCAGGCCGTAGAACCGTCCCTCCGGCCAGGCCCGGGTGACGCCCGGCATGACGCCCACCGTCCGCCAGGCGCCCGAGCGACGGAAGGCACCGGTGAGCGTCAGGCGGTCGCCGGCCGTCAGGTCGCGGTAGCGCTGCTGGTTGTCGATCCACAGGCCCGAGGCGAACGTGGCGTGGGCCAGCCAGCTCCCGCCGCCCGCCGTGGGAGACGTGAGGAAGGCGCTCCGGGAGGAGAATCCGGCGGCACCCAGCCGGCGCGACCCGTCCGCGAGCACCGCGCCGACCTCTGACGCCATCTCCGAGTCCTGGACCGCGCTGCGCCCGTAGCTCTCGATGAAGACGAAGAGAACGTCCTTGCCGCGCAGCCCGGTCAGCAGCCGGTCGGCCGGGGTGCCGCGGAAGGAGTCGACGGCGGACTCCTCGGCGAACGCCTCCCGGTCCGCCAGGCCGGCGCGCACCTGCTGTACGCGGCTCTGCGCGAGCCCGGCCGTGCTCCGGGCGGCGACCGCCGTGCCCGAGACCTGGACACCGAGCGCCGCGCAGAGGACCCAGAGGGTCCCGACGGCCAGGGTGGCGCGGGTCGCCAGGGCACTGTGCCGGACCACGAGGCGGCTGAGCCGGACGACGGACAACACCATGAGGACGAGCAGGGCGACCACGAGCAGCGCGACCCCGATCGTGGCCCCGAACGCGCCGGCCCGGCCTATGGAGTCGCCGAGGAACTCCTGGGCGTCGTCGAACAGGATCCAGTCGAGCACCGGGTCGAACGGCCGGACGAGCACGGAGCGGAAGCCCATGTCGAGCAGGCTCAGAAGCGTCGACAACCCCAGAACCGTCCCGCCGAGCACGGCAACCACCCGCCTGACCCCCGGCCGCAGCACGAGGAGCAGCGCGACGCCGCATATCGCCTCCCCCGGTATCCGCGCGAACGCGCCGGGCGAGAGACGCTCCGGCTCGTTCGGCAGAAGAAGGGCGACGAACACCAGCACGGTGGCGAGACCCGACGCCACCCACGCCGTGACGCGCCCCACGACCGAGGGCTCGTCCCGTCGGTCGCCTCCCGCGAGGCTGTGCGGGCAGGCGGTGTCACCTGTGCCGGCGCCCCCGTCCGCGACCGTGTTGCTCGGCGGCGGGCCCTTCTCCGCGCTTGGGACGTCCGCGTTCGGCGGCTGACGCGATGCCCGGATCAACACCCGAAGGTCCTTCCGTACGAAACCCGTTGGCACGGCGACACCGCGCCCACCCACGGGCCGGGGCCGCCGTTGGCAGTACGGTTCGCCGACGTTCCCGGTTCAAGCGGCGGGACGGGCGGCGCACCGACGCGGAACGAACCCGGCGCGAAGGACACGTGGCGAGACCCCGACGGGAACCCGCCGGCATCAGCCTTCGCTCCACGGGCCACTGAGAATGTGCGCACTCACCTTTCCAGGAAATCTGAAAAGGACCCAGGCTCAGGAGATTCACATTCCGCCCTGGCGAGAGCCCGCCACATTTCAGCGTAACCGCGCATATGCCGGTGCGTTATGTGGGTTGTTATCGCCCCGGCGATGGCGAACCAATCGTGACCTGCCTGGTTATCACATTTCCTCGTGTGGGAGAGGACCGCATTGTGAATTCGGCACTTTGGCTTCTGCTTGCCTGCGGATCAGCTTGTACGGCACTTTCTGTCTTTTTGCCGTCACCGACCGCCAGGATGCGGACGATCGACATCATCGAACTGCGCCGCCGCCGTCGCATGTTCGAGATTCTCGCGGCGAACACCCGCACCGCCGGAGACCGCCCCACGTCGCCGACTTCGGCGGATGACCCGGCGATGCCGTGAGCGACGTCGCCGGGCGCGCGCCGACATGGCCCATTTCGTTGAGCGCGGTCGACGTCGCGCAGGTCGGGACCTGTTCGTGTCTCGGAACAGGCCCTGGAACGCGGGCTTGCGCGCGGGTAAGCCGCACGCCGAAATGGGATCGCACTCCGCTGCTGCTCACCGAAGGGATCCACTGGGTGCTCCAGCAGCCGGCGGTCCTGGAGCGCAACCACTGCTTCATGACCATCGGCTCCCGGCTGCGCAAGGCGAACGGCACGCTGGACGCCCGCACCCCGGCGATCTGGATCAGCAACGGCACGGGGCGGGACGGCCGCGAACGGCGCAACGCCCCGAAGGTCGGCTGGTGCTGGTGGGGCAACCGCCACACCTGGCTGGGCTTCGCCTCGGCCACGGGCCGCGGGCACTAGGTTCCGCAGAACGGTCCGGCCGCCCCGCCCCGGGGACGGCGCACACAGGTCATCCCGGCCGGGCCCACCGGCCCCCACGGGTCCGGCCGAGGCGGATCGTGCGCGGGGCACCGCCGGAGCGTGCGCGGGGCGCCGCCGGAGCGCGGCGCCGGACGGTTCGCTCCGGCGGCACACCGGGTCGAAGTCGCTGTGTCGTTGACACGTCCAACGTGAGGCACGATCTTTGTGCGTAGATGACCGTGGCTCACATAGGGGGAAATGCCATGCGGTTCGTGCGTACGACGTTGGCGGGCGTGATGATGGCCTCCGGGATGCTCGCGGTGAGTGCCGCTCCCGCGCAGGCGGCCACGTACTGCAGCGCGTGGAAGCAGGTCGAGAGCTTCCAGCAGCGCGTCTGCGTCATCACCGAGAGCAGTACCAAGATCAAGCACCGGCACTACGTCCGCAACCTGATTGACCGGACGCAGAGGACCCAGGTCACCACGTTCCGGTACATCAACGGCAGCGGCAGCATCTGCAAGAGCGCGCGCGTGGAGACCTTCTCCGCTCTGCAGACGAAGAGTTGGTCGTGTGACAGCCGTCGGCTCTCAGGGGCGAAGTACATGAGCCGCGGCTACATCACCAAGCAGGCCGGCGGCAACGTGCGCGTGGACTCGCGGACCATCACCGGCTGACCGCCCATCACCGTTCGGGTGGTTCCTCGCCGGCTGCGGTGATGTCCGTGGTCCATCGGCCGGTGCAGAAGCTGGTGCAGGACCACCCGCACGGCCCACTCCGTGGGTGAGCGCTGCTCGACCGCCTCACGTCGCGGCCCGACCGCCGGCGTCGTGAACCCGGTGGCATGAGCGAGACGAAGGCGTCGTGACACCCCGGTGCGTGTCCGAGAACCACCTCGGTGACCAGCGGGACCCGACCGACCGGCGTGCTGAAACCTCCCGTGGAGCGGATGCGCACCCCAGGTCCGGAAGCCCGTGCCCGGCCCGGGTCGCGCTGCCCGGTGGGCTCGCGCTCCCGGTTGAGACGGTCGTGGCCGAACGCCGGTGGAGGCGGTGCCGGTCTGTCCGGCGACCGGATGACGCCGACCGGATGACGCCGGCCGGTCCGTCCCGGCGATGCCCGTGCCGCTCCAGCGAATGCTTCGGGAAGCCGAGGCGGAGGCCGGCCGTGCGGCGTCTGAGCCGGCCCCGGCACCGTCCGGGTCGTGGCCACCCTCAGCGTGCGCGCCCCACACCATGCCCGGACGGCAGGCACGACCACACCGCTTCCGGCCCGGCAGGGATGAGTCCTCCGAACCGGGACATACGAACTTCATGGCCGACCTTTCGCAGCTGCTGCAAGAGACCATGCGCCGCCGGCGCCTGAACGCGCAGGCTCTCGCCGACCGTACGGGCATCCGCACGCCACGTATCCGGGCCTTCGCCGAGGACGGCGCCCACGGCCCCGTACAGCCCACCGAGCAGGAACTGGCGGAACTCGCCGCCGCTCTCAAGCTGCCGTTGCCCACCGTACTGGCGGCCGCCCGTGCCCCCATCGGCGCACCGGCCTGACCCTCGCGGTACTACTGACGGGTGCGCCTCCGCTTCAGCGCGCGGTCGCCGGGACGTCGACCGGCCGGCGCCGGGTAAGCCATGCCGCCGCCGGCTGACCAGGAGCCGGGCGCGGCTGTGCGGCCGTCCGTGTGAAGACTGCAGACGTGCAGACGGAGACGTCCCGCGCCGCGGGAGCTGCGAGCGAAGGCGGCGGTGCGGACGTACGCAGGAGTGCTCAGCTGGTCAGGGCCTGCTCGACGGTGGGGTGGCAGGGGATCATGGCATCCAGGCCGACGAGCTCGATGACCCGCAGCACAGGCGTCTGGGCCCCGGCGATGCGCAGCCACCCCTGGGTGTCACCGGCGGCCCGGTGGGCGGCCACGAGGACGTTGATCCCGCTGGAGTCCATGAAGGTCACGCCGCTGAGGTCGACCACGGTCCGCGGGGCCGTCGCGCCGTCGCGGGACAGCAGGGCCTCGCCGAACAGGTCTTTGACGTCATGGTCGATCTCGCCCTGCACGGCCACGACACGTATGCCGGCGACGGCCGAGTGGGCGATGGACAGCCGACTGGGCCGTTCCGCTCTGTGGGTGTGGTTCACCGTTTCCTCAAACGCGCTCGGGCGTGCCCCGGACGGGGCGTGTGGGGTCGATTCTGCCCCGCCTTCCCAGCCGTATGCCTCCAGCCGGCTGCACGGCATATGTGACGGCATGGCGGGTACAGGCGCGCGTGGGACGGGGGATTGAGGACGATGCCGATGAAGTCCGATACAGACGGCGATGGTCGTACGGTGCCCGACGATGTCCTGATGAGAGTCGGCTATGCCCTGGGTGGCGACGACGGGTGCATCGCCGAGGCGCGTCACCACGCCGTCGCCTTCCTGGAGCAGGCCCGCAGTGGTCATGAGCTGTTCGTGCCGGCGCGTGTGATGGACCTGACCCAGCTGGTGGTCAGCGAGCTGGTCACCAACGCCCGCAAGTACGCCCCTGGCCCGATTCTGATGGAGCTGCGCATCACCGCCGGGGTCGTGGAAGTCGTCGTCTGGGACAGCGACCCCACGGTGCCCGCAGTCCGGGCCGCCGACCCCGGCAGGATCGGTCAGCACGGCCTGGAGATCGTGAAGGCCGTGGCTCAGGACCTCAGCATCCGGCAGGAGCCGGTCGGCAAGCGCGTCACGGCCCGCATCACCCTGTCCTGAGCGCCCCGGAACCCGTGCGTCCCTTCGGCATGGTCATGGCCGCGCGCACCCGGGTGGCCGGGGCCGCAAACGGACCGGTCCGCCCGCCTGGCCGCAGGTCGAACTGCTCGTCCGGATCGCTGCCGTTGAGCTGCGGTCACCGACGGACGACCTCGTCAGGGTGTGGGCAGCCGCGTACCAGAAGTGCGGAGGCTCGCCGGGCCGGTTCACAGCGCTGCCCACGTCACGGGTCACGCAGGCTCCCGCCTCCTCGCCCCGGCCCTGGTGGAAGCGGAAGCGGGGTCGCCCTTTCCGGGTGCCGTGGCCGCGATCGTGTCGGCCGTGGCGGCCCTGACCTCTGTCCTGACCGGTGCCGACCCGGGGACGAGCGCCAAACCGTCCGCGCCGAGTTCGTCAACGGCACCAAGCGGAGCCCGCAGCCCCACTCCCTCCCCGCGCCTCTCGGTCTCGCCCTCCGTCACAGGCAGCGGCCCCGTCCACGCGCCGCGCACGCCGCCTGGCACACAGGACGTCGTCCCTCCCCGTGCCACCCGCTCCGGCAGCGCGGGTGCCGGCGTCACGAAGGGTCCGCCGACGCACCTCAGCGCACGCAGTCGTCGGCGCTCCCGCACGGACACCCAGGCGGCCGCGGCGGCCGGCACCAGGACGAACAGGGGCTGCGCGACCAGTCCCGACACACGCGGGTCGCGCGTGAGGCCGCTTCACCCCTGACCGTTGCCACCGCGTGCCAACCTCAGCAACTGCGGGCCTGCGACGACCAGGTAAAGGGTGTCGAGGACGACCGAGGCCGTCGCAGCCCGCAACACCCGTTCCGCCTGATCGCGTTGCCCGGGTACGGGGCCGCGCCAGCGTTCTCGCAGGAACTGGTACGTCACCCCGGGCAGCACCACGAGAACCAGCAACGCGACTTGAAGCACGGTCGACGGCGCTTGCCCCACAGTTCGCCTCCCCCGTCCCGAACTGTTGTCATCGATCGGACCCCGACGATACATAGCCTGGGCTCGCGTCTCGTCGAATCGCCCGAGCCGGGAGAGCCAGGGCGTCGGTGGGCCGGCTCGCCGGTCTGCCCGATCCTGAGCCCTGATCCGTGGTGACCGCCGAGTCGATCCATGCTCCCCGAACGGCGGGCTCGTCGAAGCGACGCACCCGGGTCCCGGTTCGCCACGTCGGGCTGCGCGTCAGGTGGTTGGTTCGTACGGTGCGGGATTCCGCGAACCCGCCGGCTTCCCGTGTCCGGGGCCTCCATGGCCGACGACGGCACACACTTCGACGGCGACTTGGTCGTCGTACGAACCCGACCCTCCGCCGGCCGTCGAAGTGCCGGGGTCCGGCCGCAGCAGCCCGTCATCGTGCCGCGCTCGGCCGTGTGCCGTCCGCCCCCGGCCCCGGCATCCGGTCCCGGCCCCGCACCGGTGCGGGGACGGGTTCAGGCGAGAGGGGGGAAGGGCCCCGGGCCGCGCGGGTCGGCCGTTCGACATCGTCGGCTGCGCGGCGCGAGGCCGGGGTTCCCTCGCGTCGGGCCGCGCGCCGGCCCCCGCCCCGGGGGATACGCGCGGCAAGACGGTCCGGTCCTGGCGGGGCGCTCAGAACGCGAAGACGGGGTTTCCGTTGAAGGTCACGGACATGGCGCACGTGTTGGAGAAGGTGTGCTTCCAGGAGATGCGGCGGCCCTGCCAGACACCGTCCGCTGTGACGGTGACGGGGTCGTAGTGCATCGGGCAGGCGCGGTTCGAGTCCGGCGCGGCCAGGAGCGCGTCGAGGGTGCCCGCGGTGGCGGCGAGGGCCGCACAGGCCGCCTCGGGGTCGGGGTGTGTTCCCTGGGCGGTCGGTGCGCAGCTGAGGGTGGACGCCCGTACGACGGTGGTCTCGTCCTCGCCCTGGGTGACGGTGAGGACCACGGCGGACGGGGCGTACAGACTGGCGGGCCGGGCTTCCGCGACGCCGGTTGCGCAGGCCAGGCCCAGAAGGGTGGCGGCGGAGACAGCAGCGATGTGACGACGCACGGCGGGACTCTCTTTCGAATCAAAGGTCAGATGCAGCAGTTGGCTGCGCTTTGCGGACTGGACGCTGCCGAGTGTGTCGGTTGTGAAAGTCGCGCGCACATCGACCACCGATTTATAGACATCTCGTTCGATTGTCGGCGACCGAATGGTCGTTCAGGCAGCTCAGCCGGGCAACGCGGCCTGCCCGATCACGTGCCGACGCAGCTGGATACGCCGACGTGGCGTCCGTACGAGGGGCTCTGACCTGCTGTCGGTCGCGCTCGGTTCATCAAACATCCATCCAACGTGACCGGATAGGAGTGGTCGTGAAGCCTCCCGGGGAGCGGATTGTCCAACCGGGCCGGTGAGACCGTGGCCGCAGCGGGCGTACCGCCGGGCGCCCTGGCGTTCGAGGCGAAGGCTTCTTCCGTGGGCAGGTCGCCGGTTCAACGGACCGACGCCGAGTTCGATCGCCCAGGTCGGCCCGGTCACTCTCCCCACGGGGCGTCGGCGAGGTCGACGCCGTGCACGGCTGATCTCGGGGCGGCATGGGCCCTGGACCGGTTTCCGTTGGGAGGCGGCTCGGGTTGAAGGGCACCGCGGACGCAGTCGAGCGCGGTGAGAGCCGCCCCGCGGGGGGATCTTCTTTTCCGGCGCCGGGGTCGCGGAGACCACCCTTCCCCACGATCGTACGGTCACGGTGCACCCCAGCGCCCCGGTGCGTGCGCTCGAACCCGTTCCGCACCCCCACGGCGTGGCCCTCGCCCTTTTGCCCACCCCGCCGGCAGGGACGGTTCAGCTCGCGCCGCTGAAGGGCCAGGCCTCGATGTCGCGGTAGTGAATCGGACCTGGGCCGCGACCGAAGTTGCTGCCGACCAGATGCAGACGCTCGGCCCACCAGGTACGGCCGGTGAACCCGGACAGTCCTGCGGCGGCCCGCACCGCGCTGGAAGCGTCGTCGCGGCGGGAACGGGCGAGCGTCAGGTGGGGATTCAACGGCCGGTCCGGGAAGGCGACGCCGTGTTCCTTGACCAGCGCCCGCACCTCCCCGGCGAGCAGCCGCAGCCCTTCGACGTCCCCGCCGATCCCGGTCCACAGCACACGCTCGTCGAAGTGACCGCCGCCACGCAGGGACAGGTGCAGGGGGTGGCGGCTCCCTGCGAGTTCCGCGAGCGCCGGCCGCAGGAGCGCAACGGCCGGCCTCGGCAGCTCACCGAGGAACACCAGGGTGATGTGCCAGTCCTCGATGCGGTTCCACCGCATGCGCGGGTAGGCGTCGTAGGCGGGCCGCAGCGCCCGCGCCAGCTCCTCCTTGGCGTCGTCGGGCGGAGCAAGGGCTATGAAGACGCGGATGGTCGCGTCCTGAATCCGTTCGTTCACGACAGACTTCGTACACCACCGGCGCCGGCCGCTGCCGCGCGTGGTGGGGGCGTCATCCGACGAGACGGAACTCGCCGTTGCCCACACGGACCCCTGCCAGGAGCGAGGGCACGGTCCCCACGCGTACGAGGGCGTGGTCACCGCCCGCAGGGCCAACAGCTTCCCGAGCACCACACGGGTGCTGATGACGGACGGCTCCCCGCAAGGCGATCCGCGACGTAGGGGTAGGTGACGTACGGGTAGGTGACGTACCGCTCGCCCCGCGCCTCGCGTGCCGGGCCCCCGGCTGCGGCGACTGCGAGCCTCGTTCCGAAACGATCACCAAGGTGACCTGTGGCACGTCGGGGCGTTCGCGGGTCAGTCGTCGTCCACGGGCAGGGGTGGCCCGGTGAACGCCAGGTCGAGGACGTAGCTCTCCCGTGCGGGGCTTTCGGCCCACGCCTGGCCGATCTGCTCGATGCTCCAGTTCTCGTCGATCCGGCGCAGCGTCTGGTCGTAGTGGTTACTGGTGGCCTCGCGTCCGTTCCACCACGCGTGTCCCTCGTACACGCCGGGCCGGGGTAGGGGGCATTCGCCGGCGGGTCCGAAGGTGAGCTGGTTGATGACGAGGAGGCCGGTTTCGGATTCGAGGGTGATGGGCGTGGTGCCTTCGGCGTCCTCGGGGGGATGCGGGGGAGTGGCCCAGGTCCGGATCGTGATGTGCACGGGGATGTCGGGTTGGAGGCTGTGGAGGTACAGGTGGTAGCCGTTGCCGGCCACCACCCGTAGCCGCGACGCGTCCAGCGCCTTTTGGTCACCGAGGTAGGCGTCGACGTCGTAGACCTCGATGATGCACCGGTCCGGTCGAGCGGTGACGCTGTACTCGGTAAGGGGTTCCATGAGGGCCTCTTCTCCCATGCCAGGGTGTGATGTCACGTAGTACGGCTCACCGCCGAGTATGCGGTTCAGGGTTCACAAGGTGCACATGCCATTGAGCGCGCGGCCAGCCGGCTTCGCTGTCGTCTCCTTCACCCCGCGTGGGTGGCTGGATGGCGGTCACTTCGCGTCCGAGTCGCCGGGGTTGGCGTCGATGGACGTACTGGAGTGTCGACCGTTGAGGTGCGTTGCGGCGTCATCGTCAGCCACTTTCCGGGACGTGCGGCCGACGTGGTGCCGGCTCGCTTCGGAAGCCGAGGTGGACGCTCAACGGGCCGCCTTGGGGCAGTTGTTCCAGCCGGTGGCCGGTTCGGCTGTGGGGTCGATGAACTGGAGGGCAGGACCTGGCCGAGCGGACGCGGTGGTCGGCGTGATCAGGCCGAGTTCCGAGAAGTTCCAGCGCAAGGCCATCCGGACGCACTGCCCAGAGCTCGACGCTCGAATGGTGGTGCGGGATCGGCGTGCGGCTGCCGCCGAGCAGGAACCCGCGCATGCCCTCGGTGGCTCCCGGGCCGCGTCGGCCCCGGAGCCGGGCGGTGAAGCTCGTGAGGAGCGGCGCGTCGTACGTCTGCGTGTCCCGCGCCCTCCTGCTGCCGGTAATCGTCCACCCTGCGAACGGTGTTCGGCCCGCGAGTGTGATGTTCCGGACCCGGGGCGCCGGGTTCCGCTGTGTGCTCCTCACCGGTCCGCCCCCCACCGACGACTTCCCCCGGCCGTCCACCGACTGGTCGTCGGTCGCCGGCCGTCGTGCCGGTGCTCCTACGCCGTCGACCGCTGCATCCGGTCGCCATTCGCTCCGCATCCGGTCGCCGGTCGCCGACCGTTGCCGTCTCGCGCGTTGTCTCGAATTCGCTCCTGGTGACCGCTGTGGCTCGTCGCCAAAGCGGCTCCCAGGGGTGCGTACGGCCCGGGAATCCCCGCTTTCGAACGGCTGTGGCGGCCACCACCCGAGCCGCGTGGCCGTCCGCGTGCCGGAGCGGCGGGTAAAGGCGCTCCGGTCCGCCGCGGCTTGATTGGCCACCTCACCGGTGTGCGGGTGGTCTTCACGGACACATCACCCGGTAACTGCATCCGGAGGTACTGCCTCCATGGGCGCCGACAGCGAACACATGGGTACGAGTGCCTCGCCCCGCAAGCCCCGGAGCGGCCAGTTCGGCCCTTCCGCCCGGCTTGAACGCGCCGCCGTCGCATATGAGCCAGGGGAGTGAACCAGCCAATCCGCCGAGGGGCTTGTGAAGGTTCCTGGCACACCCGACACCGGCCATATAGTCGGACCCGCACATGCCTGATCATTTGCGGTTACCGGGCGTCCTTCCCGCGGATTCCGCCGGCTGACGCGCACCCCGTGAACCGCAACGCTCCCTTCCGTATCGCCTGTTCAGCGCGTTTCCGGTTTTCGCCCCTCATCGAAGGAGCTCCGCATGTCCGACACCGCACCCATCACCCCCGGCTTCGACCTCCAGGACCTGGAGCTCGACCTCAGCGACCTGACCGTCACCTCCATGCGCGACACCGCCGCACTCCCCGAGGGCGGCGCGTCGTGGGGTTCCTGCTCCTGCCAGGGCTCGTCGTCCTGCGCCCAGCCGCAGGTGGAGACCAGCCCGCTCACCGCGGGCTGACCACCCGGGCACACCCCACCCGTGCACCGACACGGCAGACAAGGAGACATCCATGTCCGACACCACCAGTGTTCCGGGCTTCGACCTCGCGGACCTCGACCTCGGTGAGCTCACCGTGACGTCGATGCGCGACACCGTCGCGCTCCCCGAGGGCGGCGCCTCCAACGGAGGAAGTTCCTGTTCCTGCGGCTCGTCCTCGTGCGCCACCCCGCAGCTGCCGGACCTCTCGCTCTAGGGATGGCACCCGTACCGTGCCCGGGCCGCGCCCCCTGACCGCGAGCCGGGTACGGGACCGACCGACCCGCCGCGGGCCGCACTTCTCACACCGGTGTGCGCCCCGCGGCGGGTTCGGTACGACGAAAGGGAGGGGGAAACGTATGCCGTACCTCGAGAACGCCGATGCGGAGGCCGTCGCCGGCCCCGATGCGCACACCGCCGACCGGCTCGCCCACTCGGCGCCGTACGCACTCGTCCGCGCCACCGTGCTCGCCCATCCGGCCCAGACACCGGCCGCGGCGGACTTCCGCGCGCTGCTTCGCCGCCTGTCGGAGCTGGACGGGGAGCTCGGCGACCTCACCCGCCCCCTCTGCGACGACCTGTACACCTCCCGGGACGGCCACCCGGAAGCCTTCCACCGGGACGTCGTGCTGCCGCTGCGGCGCACCGTGCACAACGGGCGCGCCCCGCGCCCCGCCCTCCTGGGCCGACTCGGCGACCTTCCCGGGCGGCTGCCCCGACTCGCCCTCTGGCTCACCCTGCGGGAACGGCGCGCCGCCCTCCTCACCGAGCTGGACCTCGCCGCGCCCCGCGCCCTCGCCGCCGAACGCACGGCACTGGCCGCCTTGTGCCGGGAGCCCGCCCTTGCCCGCGCCGTCGCCCTCACCAGCGCCGACCTGCTCCGCGCGGTCGAACGTGCCGGCACGGGCGCGACCGACCGAAGGGCCCGCAAGGAAGAGCCCAACGTGCTGCGTTACGCCCTGAGGGCCAGCACCAAGACCAGCCCCCTGTCCTGGTTCACCGCCGTCGGCTGGGGTCCCCTGCCGCAGTCCCCGGCGCCGCGCCCGCGGGTGAAGTCCTGGGGACGGCAGCCGCTTCTCGACGGCCCGCTGCACGCGACGGTCACGGTCAACCGCGCCCTCACAACGGCGCTTTCCGCAGCCCTCCTGGACCGCCCGCACCGCCGTGCCACGCGCCCTCACCGCATCACCAGCACCGCTTCCGTCACCGAGGGCCGCGCCACGTACGCACGCGGCCGGACCACCTTCGCCGGCGGACGCCATCTCGTCACCGTCGAGGACGAGGTGGAGGTCGCCTTCGGCGGCCCCCTGCGCCTGCTCACCGAGCGCGCCCGAACCCCCGCCCCGCTCCATGAGCTGGCCCACGCGCTCGCCTCCGCGCTGCCCACCGGGCAGGGCGCCAAGGACGCGCACCGCGGGGAGAGCACGCGACCAACGGAGGGGAACCTCGATGCCGCCACGGACTTCGTGGGCCGCCTCGCCGAAGCCGGTCTGCTCGTACCCACCGACCCGGTCCCGCACCAGGACGCCGACCCGCTGACACGCCTCTCCGCATGGCTGCGCGCCCTCGGTACGGCACACGCCGAGGACGGTGCCCAGGCGGACCGCATCGACGAACTGGCAGCGCTCAACGCCCGGTTCGCCACCACCCCGGCTCACGAACGCCCCGCTCTGCTCACCGCGCTGGCACACCGCTGGACCGAACTGCTCGCAGACAACGGCCGTCCCGTCCCGGCCGGGTCGGCTCCGCTGAACCTCCTCTCGGAGGACGTCGTCGCGCCGGGGCCGCTGCGACTCGACGGCTTCGTCGGCGCCGCCGACCACGAAGCCCTCGGCGAGGTCACCGCGCTCGCCGAACTCTTCGACCTCGGCCACCTCATGCGGCGTTTCGCCCGGGACCGCTTCGTCGAGCGCTACGGCAACGGTGGGCGCTGTGCCCACCCGTGGGAGTTCGGCGCCGAAGTCGCCGCGGCCTGGGAGCAGGCGGGGCGGATCGCCGCCCTGCGCCACGAGGACAGCGCGGCGTTCCCCACGGGCGGCGCCGAGATCGCCGCCTTGCGCGAGGGCGTCGCCGACGCCGTACGGGAGACGCTCGCCGCGCGGACCCCGGCACCCGGGCCGGACGACGACGTCGTTCTGCCGCCCGGCCTCGTCAGGAGCCTGGGGGAGCGGTTGCCGCGCTGGGCGGTGGAACGGCCCGTCAGCTACGCGTACTTCCTCCAGCGCGACCCGGCCGACGGGCTGCTCTGCGTCAACCACGTCTACGGTGGTTGGGGCCGTTTCACCAGCCGCTTCCTGGACGCCCTCGACCCGCGGGCCGCCGAGGGGGTGGCCCGGCAGATCCGTCGTGGCCTGGGCTACGGGGCTCAGGGCGCCGGTACCGACGAGGACACCGAGCCGTTCCGGCACGCGGAGGGGAACTGCCGCGCGGATGACGCGCGGCACGCGGACGGGAACCGTCACACGGATGAGGCGCGGCACCCGGATGGGAACCGTCACACGGACGGGGACCGGCACACAGGCGACGACCACACGGACAAGCGCCGCAGCGCGGGCGGCGCTCCCGCCCCGGGGCGCCGCGCCGGGGCGCGCGTCGCCCAGATCCGTCCCGTGAACGGCTTCAACGCCAACCTCCACCCCCTCCTCGTCCCCGAAGAGATCGGCCCCGACCGGGGCTCGGCGTCCATCGCGGAGGACGAACTGGAGCTCTTCCACGACGAGACCACCGACCAGGTCCGGTTCCGCATACGGGCCACCGGTGACGTCCTGGACGTCCTGTACCCCGGTTTCCTCGCCCCGATCATGCTCCCGCGCCGCATCGCGCCCCATCTGTCCGACCAGCCTCACGGCGTGGTCGACTTCCGCTCCCTGGTGCCCCGCTACACCGTGCGGGCTCCCGGCGGATCCGTGATCCGCAGCCCACGGCTGCGCCACCGGCACGTCGTCCTGCTCCGCCGCCGCTGGCTGCTGCCGTCCGGCGTCGTCCGCGCGTTGCGCGACGAACTGGCGACCGCCGACGAGGTCCCGGCGGAGGCCGCCGCGCGCTGGCGGACACTGCTCGCCCTGCCCGAACAGATCTTCCTGCACCCTGCCGCCACGGCGCCGACGGGACGCGCCACCGACGACTTCCTGACGCATCTGAGCCGCCCGAAACCGCAGTTCGTCGACCTGGGGAACGCGCTGCACCTGCGTTGTCTGGCCAAGTGGCTCTCCCGCCACCCCGACGGCGTCGTCCTGGAGGAGGCACTGCCCGCCCCCGGCGGATCGGCCGAGCCGACCCGGGCGGTGGAACTCGTCCTGGAGACCTACCGCCCCCGTCACTCGTCATGACCCGCCGCAACCGGAGAGCCGAGGAAACCACCGTGCCTGCCGGACAGCCCCGGAAGACCATCTCCCTCGACGTGGTCGCCTACTACCACCAGCCGGTCAAGGCACCACTGCTGCGCGAGGCGATGCTCCCGCTCGCGGAGGCCCGCGCACGCCAGGGACTGGCCGCGCACGTCGAACGGCATTGGCTGCACGGACCCCATGTGCGCCTGCGTCTCGAAGGCCCCGCCGGAAGCGTCCGCCCGGCCGCGCAGGACGCCGCCCGCGCCCTGCGCGACTGGATCCGCGCCCACCCGTCCCACAGCGACCTCGGCGAGGACGAACTGCTCGAGCAGGCCGCGGAAGCGGGCCGCGCCGAACTCGTCGCCCCGCCCTACGGCCCGATCGTGGCGGACAACACCGTGCGCGTCGAGCCGGTCGACCGCACCTCCCTGCACGGCCTGCTCGGCGCCGACGGTGTGGCTCTCCGGGACGACCTGTTACGCAGCGGGCTGGGCGCGCTGCGCGCCGGCGCCGACTTCCTGGGCGCGCACGGCGACAGCGCCCAGGCGCGCGTCCAGCTCGCCGTGGTGGCGCTCGCCGCCCACGCGGCGGCCCACCCCGGGGGACTCGCCGGCGGTCACTACTCGTACGTCTCCCACCTGGAGGACTTCCTGGTTCACGACGACCCGGACGGGCGCCTTCGGGACGGGTTCGCACGCCGCTGGGACAGCGCGGGCGAGGTGGTGACCGCGCTCGTCGGCCGGGTCGCGGAGGGCGGCGCCCTGGGGTGGGAGCGGGCGTGGGGCACGTGGTCGGCCGCGGCCTGGGACCTCGCGCAGAGCCGTCACGACGCCGGGGCGGACCTGCACGGCTCCCCGCTCGAATACCGGGTGCGCGCGGCCGCCACGGGGGACGCCGCCGCGATGGAACGCTGGAACCAGGACGTACGCACCCGCTACAGCGAGTTCCACCGGCTCCTGCGCCGCTCGGACCCGCACGGCACGATGTGGAGCCGCCCCGACTACCTCGTCTACCGGGCCTGCACCAACGCTCTGTACCGGCTCTTCGCGATCTGCGACATCCGGCCGCTGGAGCGCTACCTCGCCGCGTACCTCGTCATCCGTACGGTCCCGGTCCTCACGGGCTGCGACTGGCGCGCGCAGGTCGGCGCGGTCGTCGACGCGGTGGAGGGACGCTCATGACGACCGGGACGTCCGCTTCCACGACCTCCGACACGACCGCGCCACCGGCCGGCCCGCCGCTGCCCTGGCGGCTGCGCCCCGGGGTCGCCGTCACCCCCCTGCGCGACGGTCTGCACCTGCGCGGGCGGCGGGGCGGCGTGACCCTGGAGGGCAGCGCCGCGCTGCCCCGGCTGTGGCAGCTGCTGGAAGAGCCGCTGCGCACCGGCCGCCTGACCGGGCCGTTGCGGCAGGCCGAGCCGGGAACCGCCCTGCGCGCAGCCGTGGACACGCTGGTCGGTCACCTCCTGGCGTACGACCTGCTCGTGGCGGAGTCCACCGGTCCCGCGGCGGACTGGCTCATGGCGACGGCGGAGATGCCGGCCACGGTGGCCGCCGCCCTCGCGGCGACGCGAGTGGAGGTCGTGTCCGGCGCACCCGTCGGCCAACCGCCGCCCGAGCGCCCGCGAACGGCTGGGCCACCCGGCGGCCCCGGTGCCCTGGCCGGGGCCACCGGGCGGGCGCTGTCCCACGGCGGGGTGACGGTGGCGTACGCCGTCGACTCCGCCCTTCCCGAGGGGCTGATCCAGCTGCGCACCACTGACGGCAGCCCCGGTCGGCCGTGGGCGGTCGCCGCCGGCGTGCGGGGCGGCATGGGGTTCGTCACCGCTCCGGGCAGTCCGGAGCAGGCCGCGGCGGACGCGCTCGCCCTGTCGGCACGGCTGGCCGCCGGTGCCCTGCCCGCCACTTCGACGGCCCCGCCCCCGCCGGCGGCCGTCCCGCCACCGCGCCCCGGCACCGGCGTCCCGGAACCCGTGGTCCTCCCCGCTCCGTTCGTCCCGCTGCTCGCCGCAGCCGCCGCCCACCGACTCCTGTGCGCGGCGGGAGGGTTGCCGGACCCCGTCGACGAGGGGGAGGACCACCGGCTCTTGCCCGGGCTGCCCGCCGTGCTGGTCGCGAGCTCTCGACCGCTGCGCGCCGAGTACCACAGCTGGCTCGGGCCCGACCGGCTCGACCCGGACCGCAGGAAGGCCATGGAACCCGCCCGCACCCTGGCGGACGCGCTGGAACGGGTGGCCGCGCTCGGCGCGCAGCACATCGGCACAGTCCCCACGCCCACCCCGGGAGCGCTGCGCCAGCTGCCCGTACCGCTCGCCGCCTGCGACTTGCGGGACGGCGCGGCACCCACGCCACGCGCCGGTACGACACCCCCGTCCCGCCCTGACACCGGGCGCACGCCACGCTTGGGCACGGTCCTCGCCGGGGCGCCGCGCCTGGACCTCGCCCGCCTGGAGGCGTTCTGCCGGGTGGCCGAACTACGCCTGGCCGACACGCACTCCACCGTGCGGTTCACCGTGGGGGCGAACCCCGGGCACGCCTGGGGGCGGGCCCTGCGCCGGGCCGCCACCGGCCCGCGCGCACCCGGTCCCGCGGGCGTGCCGCTCCCGGACGGTTCCTGGTCCGGCCATCCGCAGGCCCGCCACTGGTGGACGACGCTGACGGAACGCCTGGACGCGCGGGCCCGCATGGAGGTGCTCCGCCTGAGCCCTGACGAGGAGGCCTACCGCGCCGTCGTGCACACGCGCGCGGACCGGCCGGCCCCGGCCCCGTACTCGGGACCGGACCTGCCCGGCGACCGGCGGGCCCCGGGCTCGTCCCCGGGACCGGACCTGGGCGCCGACCGGCCGGCCCCGGGGCCGGGCCTCGGATGGGCCGTCGAGGCCACCCCTGGCGACGCGGCGGCGTTCGCCGCGCTCGCCGCCACCGCCGCCGTCAGCGCCGCCCAGCAGGACATCACCGTCGCGGACCTGTGCGCGCCGGGCGGCGCGGTGGCCCCTTTGGCCGTGGCCGAGGCCCGGCCCGCGCCCTGGGAGGACAGTCGGTGGACCACCGGCTGGCTGTCCGAAGTGGCCGACCGGGAAACGGCCCTGCAGACCGCCCTCACCAGGCTGACCGGCTTACACGCCCGCCAGACCGCCCCGGCCACCCCCGAAGCGCGAGAACTCGCCGCGCAGCTGCGCGCGTACGGCTTCACCGTGCTCGCGGTGGGGGAGGACGAACGGTGACACCGACCCCGTACGAGACGCTCGGCCCGCTGCCCGTGCCGGTCCTCGGTCCCGACGCCGCACTGGCCACCACGACGGGCCGGGCCGTCGTCCTGCTCACCCGGTGGACCCTGGGAGACGCCGAGGAGCTCAGCCGCCACGCGCTCACCCACCCGGTGACCCTGGTGCCCGTGCGCCTCGACGGCGCGCTGTCCGTCGTCGGGCCGGTGCTCGGGCCGGCCGCCGCCGCGTGCCTGTCCTGCTCGGAGTACCAGCGCCTGGCCACGGCCGGCGGCCGGGTGCCCTGGCGGAGCCCGGCGCTGACGCTCGGCGGGATACCGTCGCCCGCCCTGGGCGAGTCGATCGGAGCGCTCGCCCTGGACCTGCTGGAGCAGGCGCCGCCGACGACACCGGGAACGGCCGCCGCACCGGCCGCGACAGCGACCGTCCACGTCGTGCACAACGGACGCGCGACCTGGTCCACCCACCAGGTCCGCCCGGTCGGCGGCTGCGCGGTGTGCCGCCCCCTGCCGGACGACTCGGCCGACACGGTCGAACCGGTCCCGGCCGGGCCGCGGCCGGTACCCGACCCCATGGTGCTGCGCGGCGCCAACAGCCGCACCGGCACCGAGGACCTGCGCGCCGCGCTGCACGACGAGCGGTTCGGACCGGTGCGCCGGCTGTTCCGCTCCGAGGACTCGGCGTTCTGCCTGACCACGGCGTTCGTGACCGACGGGCGCCCGCTCGACGACGGCGGATACGGCCGCGCCGGCGACTTCGCCGGCAGCGAGCGGGTGGCGCTCTTCGAGAGCGTCGAGCGGTACGTGGGCATGCGCCCGACCGGCCGCCGCACCGTCCTGCGCGCGTCCTTCGCCGCGCTGGGGCCCGGCAGGGCGGTCGACCCCCGGCGGCTCGGGCTGCCCGACCCCGCCTTCCACGGCCACCCGGCGTCACGGACGGTGCCCTACAGCCCCGATCTGGAGCTGGACTGGGTGCACGGCTGGTCGCTCACCCGGGGCCGGCCCGTCGCCGTACCGGAGCACGTCGCGTACTGGGACGTGCCGGGCGGCGACACCCGCGTGGTCTACGAGTCCTCCAACGGCTGCGGACTCGGCAACAGCCTCGAAGAGGCGACCCTCTACGGACTGTTCGAAGTCGCCGAGCGGGACGCCTTCCTGATGGCGTGGTACGCGGCCACCCCCCTCCCACGTGTCGAGCCGCCGGCCGACGACCCCGACACCGCACTGCTCATCGACCGCGCGGCGCTCCTCGGCTACCGGCTCCTCCTCCTCGACGGGACGAACGACTTCGGGATACCGGCGGTCGTGGCCGTCTGCCGCTACGAAGGCACCCATCCGCAGGCGCCCCGGATGTTCCTGGCCGCCGGCGCGCACCACGATCCCCGCGCGGCCATCCGGTCGGCGGTCGCCGAAGTCGTCACCAACGTCATGGAGTCCCCGCACCGCGCCACCGCCGACGGGCGGCCCCGCGACCCCGAACGGCTGCGGCCCATGCTGGACCGGCCGGAGCTCGTCATCACCCTCGACGACCACGTGGGGGTGAACACCCTTCCCGAGGCGGAGCCGCGCCTGGACTTCCTGTTCCGCGCGACGCCTTCCCAGCCGGTCGCCGACACCTGGCCGGGCGCACCGGAGCCGGTCACCGATCTGTCCGCCCTGCTCGCGTCGGTCGTCGCCCGGCTGGCGGACGCGGACCTCGAAGTCATCACCGTCGACCAGAGCGAACCGGGTCTGCGCGACCGCCTCGGCCTGTACGGCGCCAAGGTCATCGTGCCCGGCTCCCTGCCCATGACCTTCGGACACGTCAACCACCGCACCCGAGACCTGCCCAGGCTCCTGCGCGTTCCCCACCGGCTCGGCCGCACCGACCGGCCCCTGCGCCACCGCGACCTGGCGCTCCACCCGCACCCCTTCCCCTGACCGCCCCACCGCCCCCGACCGTCCCGGCCCGCACCCCTACCCAGCACAGCCCGCCGGCCGTTCCCCGGCCGGGGCCCCTCCCCGTCCACCCCCTTCCCGCCGAACGAGGGCCGCACGTGACGACCGACACCTGGCACAGCCACCACCTGTTCCTGCACTCCGGCACCGAGGACACCGACGCGTTCCTGACCCGGTGGCTGGCACCCCACCTGGACGGACTGGTCGCTTCCGGCCAGGCCGCGCGGTGGTTCTTCATCCGGTACGGCGAGGACGGCCCGCACCTGCGGATACGGGTACAGGGGCTGAGCGCGCGCGCCGCCGCCGAACTGCCCGGAGCACTGGCACGAGCGGCCAAGGAGCGGCCCGCGGTGACGGGCCCCTGGCCGTCGTATCACGGGGAGGTCCGCGCCGTGGAGTACGTACCGGAGACCGGCCGGTACGGCGGCCCGCGCGCCCTGCCCACGGCCGAGGAGGTGTTCGTCCTCTCCTCCCGTCTGGCCGTCGAGGCGTTGCGGACGCTCCGGGACAGGACCGGCGGCGCCGCGCGCCTCACACTCGCGGCCGACCTCGCCCACGCCACGGCGTACGCCCTGGGCATGGACCGGCTCGCGGCGGCGCGGTGGCTGCGGCGCCATGCGTCGGGCTGGCGGTGGGTCACCGAGGTGGCGCTGCTCCCCGGCGCGGCGGTGCACACCCGCGTCCACACCGTGTACGCGGCCCAGCGGACGGCGCTGCGGCAGCGGGCGCGCGACCTGCGGGAGGGACTTGAGGGCGATACCGGGGAACCGTGGCTGCTGGAGTGGGTCCAGCGGGTGCGAGAGGCCGACGAGCGGCTGCGGACCGAGCTCGCGGTGCCGGACACCGCCCTGCCGTGGGTGTGGGCGTCCCAGCTCCACATGCTGTTCAACCGTCTCGGCGTCAGCCCCGACGAGGAGCGCGCGGTGTGTCTGCTCGCCGCCCGGACGCTGCTGGACACCGATGACGCGCCGTCGTTCTTCCCGGAAGGGCACCGCGCGGCGGACTTCCAGTACCTGGAGCGCAGCAAACTCCGAATCGGCCCCAACGGGGGCTCACCGCTGCGCACTCTGCCGCCGTCGGCGCTCCCCGTGGGCGTGGCGGTCACCGCGGGCCCGCCGGAAGTGCCCCTCCCCGCCGCCCCGCTGCCCGGGATGTCGCTGCGCACCGCGCTGACGAACCGGGCCTCCGCACGCGGCGCGCTCCGTGGGCCGCTGGACGCCGAAGGGCTCGGCGCGCTGCTGTGGAACGCGCTGGCGCACAGCGGCACCTCCCGGCAGCACCTCGCCGACGGCACCACGCGCGCGCTGGACCACCGCCCCTACCCGAGCGCGGGCGCCCTGTACACGGTCCGGGTGCGGCTGCTCGCCCTCGACGTGACGGGCGTCCCGGCGGCCACGTACGACTGCGTCCCCGAACGCCGGACGCTGCGGCCCGTGGGCCCGGTCCCGCCCGTAGCGGACATCACGCCGCTGTCGACGTACTTCTCCCGCCCCTCGCACGAACCGGACTGGATCGGCGTCGACGAGGCACCGGTCCTGCTGGGCGTCTACGCCGACCTGGGTCTGTTGCGCCGCCGGTACGGGCTGCGCGCTCTGCGGCTGGCCCTGCTGGAGGCCGGCCACCTGACCCAGACCCTCCTGCTGACCGCCACGGCCCTCGGCCTCGCGGGCACCCCGTTGGGCGGCTTCCACGACGACCTGGCGCACGAACTGTTCGGGCTGGACGACCTGGACCATCCCCTCCAGTACCTGCTGCCGCTCGGCCGCCGCACGTCGGGCTGACGTCGCTGTCGCCCGCGCGGGACCTGACTCACGGGGCTGGTGTGCCGGTTCACCGCGGCCCGGCCCCCACTCGCCGCCCGCGCGGTGCGCCGCGAGCCGTACCGGCGGGCTGCCGTTGGCGACGGCCGACTCGTGGGCAACCCCGAGGCGCGGATACGCCAGGTGTACGCCGGCCTGACCACCCACTCCGCAACCCCCGGTACAACATGATCGGCCGGTACGCCTTCCGGCTTCCCGATCCGCCGGGTGGCCTGCCGCCCCTGGGAGATCCGGCCGCGGTCGATGAGGAGCAGGGCTCAGACCGGGACCAGGCCGACATCGGCGGACGGGTCAGCCGTGACGGAACCGCTGGTGCCACTTGTTCTCTCCGGCCGACGATCGAAGTCTCATCCGCGCTCGCGGAGGTACGCCTCCAGCTCCCCGGCCCCGGGCAGCATCGCCCGCGCGCGGGCGGACAGCCGACCGTGCGCGGGCGGCAACCCGGCCGTCAACGGCGCAAACGCCCGCTCAGAGCCGGCCACCCAGGGGCGCCGGCAGGCTGGTGACCTCCGCGATGGCCTCCGGTGACGGTGTGAAGCACCGCTCCACGCTCTCGGCTTGCGGTGCCCGGTTTCCGGAGGCCCTGCTGTCGTTGTCGTACGAGCTCGGGTCCGTCACTTCAACCCGTCGGCCACGACGTGCGGTTGCCTCGCGCACGTGTACCGCAACGCGGCCGACCATCCGGACCGGTGCGCCGGGAACCCACCGGCATGACGGACGTGGAGTGGGCGAAACGACCAGCGCACGTGATCTCGGACGAGTCAGCGCGCTTCGTCCAGGGTGGGGACTACCCGAAGGTCCTTGCCGCCGCTGTCCGAAACCGTATGACGGTGGAGTTTCTCGCCGTCCCACCAGGTGATGGTGGCCCGCCAACGGCTGTCCTGGCGCTGGGTACGGCCCACCAGGAAGAGGGAATAGAAATCACCCGCAGCAACAGTGTGGGGCAGACTGAGTGACCGGCCCATGTCTTCCTCCAGCTGCCGGGCCGCCTTCTGCCGCGGGCTGCGCAGCAGATACGCAGCGGGAACGGGACGGTTCAACGGCAGCGTATCGAGGTCGACCACCAAGTACGCGGGCTCGTCAGGACCGGCCCCGCAGCCGGGTGGACCGGTCACTGTGCCCGGCGCGGGCTTCTCACGGCGCGTCACCGTGATGGAGATGTCGCGGATCTCAACGGACGCACCGGCGTTGCCGTGCACACTGATGGCCGCCTCCAACGCGCCCGCGTGGGCCATCCGCCCCTCGCGCAGCCACGTTGCCAACTGCTCCGCGGACGCCTCGTTCACCCTCCGGCGCAGCGCGGCGTCGGTTTGGGGGATGTACCAGCGGTTCAGACAGCTGTGGTTGTTGGCCTCGATGAGCAACGTCGCCGGCTCTGCCGGGAACAGCGCTTGCCCGGCCGACATGGCGGTGGGGACAGCGAAGGCGAGCCCGGCGACGACCGCGCTCCACAGGCTGAGCTTGTTGGTGGTGGAAAGAGCGCGGTAACGGCGGGTCACGCGCCGCAGCCGGCTGACCCGGGGGAGTGCGGGTGCCGGCACCGGGGCCGAGTCGGTAGTGGGCGCAGTCGACGGCGGCCGTGCTTCGCCATCCGCACGGCCCTGCTGCGGACCCACACGACTCGCCATGGAACACCCTCCCCGGTGACGATCCCCCGGCGCCCTCGACGTACTTCGGAAGGCGCCTTGACTGCCGCACAGTCTAAAGAGTTGCCGATCATCCAACGCCCGACCACATCCAACGCCCGACCGCAGGCAACGCCCGACCGCGCGGCGGCTGGGCCCGATCGCCTTCCAGGTGCGGCGCGGCGCCGAAGTGCTGGGCTACGACCCGGCGAGCCTCCTCGGAGCAGCGGGACGTATGTGAGGTGGTGTTGGGTGATAGGAGGATCCGCCGGCCGACTTCTTCGTGTCATCTGCCAGTACGGCGTCCGGGCCGGGGCGGAGGAGACTGCCATGACCACGACCCGGCGAGCCTCGGAATCCGGAGGGGTCGGCGTGGTCGCGTACAGGACGAATCACAGGAGGGGGCGGCACGTGAGCGTGCAGCAGTACGACGAGATCGGCGAGGCATTCGAGGGGTTCAAGTCCCTGCCGCTGATGCGTTACGGGGAGGTGCCGAGCTTCCTGGGCATGGTCGGGGACGTGAGCGGCAAGTCGGTTCTCGACCTGGCGTGCGGCACCGGTTTCTACAGCAGGGAGTTCAAGCGGCGCGGCGCCACGGAGGTGATCGGTGTCGACATCTCCGTGGAAATGATCGCCGCCGCGCGGGAGTTCGAGCGGCGTGAGCCGCTGGGTGTGCGTTACGAGGTCGGTGACGTGGCCGAGCTGCGGCCTCTCGACCGGCTCTTCGACGTCGCGGTGGGAGTGCAGTGTCTCAACTACGCCGAGGACATCGCGGCGATGGAGCGGATGTGCCGCAACATCCACCGGAGCCTGGTGCCGGGTGGAGAGTTCTTCGTGCTCGCCCAGAAGCCCGACTACCGGTTCGACTGTCCGTCCCTGGACACGTACGGGTTCCGCTGCGAGCCGACCGGCGAGGAGATCGAGACGGGTCCGCGGGTGCGGGTCACGGCTCTCCTCGACCCTGAGCCGATCAGCATTGTCGCCACGGCCCCGCGCCGGGAGGTCTACGAGGAGTGTCTGCGGGCGGCCGGGTTCAGCGCGGTGGAGTGGGTTCCGCTGCGGGTGTCCGAAGACGGCGTCCGGCAGTTCGGCGAGGACTTCTGGGCGGACCTCCTCGCGAACCCGCCGCTGGAGATGCTGCGCTGCCGTGCCTGACCGGCCGACCGGCCGGACCTCGCGTACGGTTCCGCCCTGCGGAACCCCCCGGGACGGCGCGAACCTCGCTGGAGCGGGGAGCGGGGAGCGGGGAGCGGGGAGCGGGCCGGGTGGCGAGGGCGATGCCGTCGGCGGTGTCCGGCCGGCCGGTGTCCTGGTGGAGGGTCTCGTCGTAGAAGCCGGCGAGGAGCTCGGGACCGGCCCGGCTCCGCGCGGGGGCCGGGCCGGCGTCCGCCCGTCGTACGCGTGCCGGGACATCCCTGAAGTCACCGGCGAGCGTCGACACGATGCACACATGGGACTGGACTCCTCGGCACGGCTCCCGGCGCCTCGGGGTGCGACCCGGCATCAGCTGGGCGTAGTGCTCGGCCGGGTCGCGCTCCACGACGATCCGCAGTTTCGGCTTCTACGCGTCACAGAACGGCTGCGCCCGCCCCCAGCGATCGCCGTGTCCCATGAGTGCGTGAGTGCAGTAGGCGCTGAGGTCAACTGGTGACCTCCTTCGGCGCCGTCGACCCCGACCGACGGTCGCGTACGCCGCTCATCGGCTCGGTCGGGCGGTCAGGCGGTCAGCGCCGCAAGCTCCGCGTTGGCGCGCTCGGTGACCAGGGTGAGGACGCGGCCGGTGGCGGCCAGGTCCTCGGCGGGTATCCCGCCCCAGATGCGGGCGGGATGGGGGCGGTCTCCGCGCCGACGGGGGCGATCAGCTCGCGCCCTGCGTCCGTGGGGAGCAGGTGCGCGCCGTCCGCGACGAGCAGTTGCTTGGCCAGCAGCTCGTCGAGAGCGGCGCGGATGTCGGCCGGACTGGCCTTGAGGGAGCCCCGGACCTGGGTGAGGAGATCGTCCGGCGTCGGTGGGGCGTCGGCGGTGACGGCGGCGCGCAGGGCGATCTGCTGCTGGAACGTGACGCCGTGCCGGGCCAGGACGTGCTCCAGGACGCCGCGGGCGGCGTAGTGGGCCAGGCCGAGGACGCGGGTGTCGGCGAAGGGTGCGGTGGTGGTCATGGTGTTGTCCCCGCCCCTTCGACCGCTGACTGGGTCGCTCGCCGGCGCGCTGCATGCCGTGCAGCGAGGCGACCAGTGAGTACTGCGCGTGGGTGAGGCCCAGCGGGGCCACCGCGCGATCGACCGCGACGCGCCACTTGTTGGCGAGCCCCCACACCAGGAATCCGGGCGTGGGGCCCGTGCACCCTTGCTCATGCTGAAATGGCTTTTCTGGCGGATGCGACGACACAGGCCGAGCAGACCGCCGACCCCGCATGGCTGCGCACACAACAAGATGGCGGCGAGGTGATCCGAGAGACCCCGTCGGGCCGGGTCGCGCTGTTCCCCTGAGGGATTGCGCAGATGATCTTGTAGGGGCAGCATGTCCTACCGACGGGACACCGCGGTCGTCAGGGAGGCGCGGCGACCGGACGGGGGAGGAACACGCCATGATCAGGCTGTCGGACGGGCCCATGACCTGGGTGGCCGCCGGGGACAGTGTCACCCAGGCCGTATTGCACACCCATGGCGCCCGCGGTTGGGTCGAGCACCTGCACGAGCGTGTCCGGTGGCAACTGGGCCGGCTCACCGACGTTGTGGTCAACACCGGGGTCTCCGCGTGGGGCGCGGCCGACGTACTCGCGGCCCACGACCGCCTCATCGGCCGGTTCGATCCCGATGTGCTGTCCGTATCCCTCGGCACCAACGACTGCCTCGCCGGGGAGGAGGGGCTGCCCGAGTTCCACGACGCGATGCGCGGGATCATCGCCGGGGTGAGCCCGCAGACGCAGATCGTCCTGCATACGCCGGCATTGGTCAGTTCCTCGGGCCGGGAGCGGCGCGTGGCACTTCCCGCGTACTGCCGGGCCGTACGGGAGATCGCGAAGGACACCGGCGCACTGCTCGTGGACCACGAGGCCCACTGGCTGGAGCACCACGGCACGGCTGACCCGATTCCGTGGCTCGACGACCCGGCCCACCCGAACGCGGTCGGCCACCTGCGGATGGCGAATCACACCCTGCGTGCCATGGGCCTTGGTGAGCTGGACCCTCTTTAGTCGCGAACGCCAATGGACGCCCTTGCAACGACTTGACCGCCCGCAGTGATCAGCGGGCCGGCATTGGTCCAATGAGCTGTCAGCCGGACCGGACGGGAGAGACCGTGGCTTTTGATCCGCAGCTTCGAGCCCTGTACGACCAGCGTGCCGCGCAAGGCGCCAGGCCGTTGTACGACATGACACTCGCCGAGGCCAGGGCGGCAGACCTGGCCGCTGTCCAAGCCGACGCGGGGACGCCTGAACCCGTGCGAGAGGTGTTCGACGAGTCGATACCAGGTCCTGCCGGAACACTGCCCGTCCGCGTCTACCGGCCCGAGGCCGACCAGGGCCCCCTCCCCGTACTGGTCTACTTCTTCGGCGGTGGCTGGATACTGGGAAGCATCGAGACGAGCGACGCGATCTGCCGGAGCCTGGCCAACGCTGCCGGGTGCCTCACCGTCGCGGTGGGGTACCGCCTGGCACCGGAGAACAAGTTCCCCGCCGCGGTCCAGGACTGCTTCGCGGGCCTGCGCTGGACCGCCGAGCACGCCGCCCGCCTGGGCGGTGACGCCTCGCGTATCGCCGTCGGCGGCGACAGCGCCGGCGGCAATCTCGCCGCCGCCATGACCCTCATGGCGCGGGACGCGGGTGACCCCGCCATCCTGGCTCAACTGCTCGTCTACCCCAACACGGACTATTTCGCGGACACCACGTCCCGCCGCGAGAACACCGACCCCCTGCTGTTCAACGACAAGTCCGTGCAGTGGTACTGGGACAATTATCTGACCTCCCCCGAGGACGGAAGGAACCCTCTGGCATCCCCGCTGCGCGCATCCCGCCATGCGGGTCTCCCACAGGCTCTCGTGATCACCGCCGAGTACGACCCGCTGCGCGACGAGGGCGAGCAGTACGCCCAACGCCTGCGCGACAGCGGTGTCCCGGTCGAGTCCACGCGCTACCCGGGCGTGGCCCACGGCTTCTTCGCCATGGCAGGCGCTCTCGACGCGGGTGGCCGCGCCCTCGAGCAAGCAGCCGCATACCTGCGCACCGTCTTTGCCGGCGACTCAACCGAAGCCTGATGACCTCATGGCTTCACTTGCTTCCGGGCTGGGCGTTCACCACGCGCCGGCCTGGAGTTGGGCAGTGCGGGCCGACGGCGCACAGCACCGTCTGCCGCTGTTCACGCGGACCGTCAGCCACCTCGCCGGTCTGTTGCGTCGCCATCTGAAAGCGATCCGTCCAGGTGGCGAGTGCCGCCCGGACGGATTGCGGTGCTCGTCCTGGCGGTGCTGCGCCACGACCAGCGTCTGGCCGACATGGCTGGCGGCAACAACGTGTCCGAGACCACCGTCCGCCGCTGGCGCGACGAGCTGATCACCCTGCTCGCCGCGCAGGCTCCGCGCCTGGACCGCGACCTGAAGAAGGCCGCCAGGCAGGGCGGGGTGGTCGTCCTGATCGACGGCACCCTCATCCCCACCCAGCGCCGCACCGGGAAGGCCGACCGGCGAAACTACTTAGGCAAGCACCACCATCACGGCCTGCGCTTCCTCGCCCTGACCGACGAGAGAGGCCGCCTGATCCGGATATCCGCCGCCAGGCCCGGCCGCACCCACGACAACACCGCCGCCCGCCACGACCACATCCTGGCCCACCTGCGCGCCGCCGGCCTCGGCGCTCTCGCGGACCCCGGCTTCCGCGGCTTGGACGACGACGTATGCGACCCCGTGATCGTCACGGGCTTCCATGCCAGCCGCACCCACAAGCTGACCGCTGGTCAGAAGGACGTCAACCGAGTCCTCGCCGTCGGACGCGCACCGGTCGAGCACGGCTTCGCCCACCTCAAGAACTGGCGGATCCTCGCCAAGCTCCGCACTGACCCCGCCCACGCCACCCAGCTCCTGCGCGCCCTGCTTGTCCTGACGAACCCTCGAAGTCAACCGCTGACGGAGGTGGGGCCGCACCGGCTGAACGTTCAAAGTCACTCGGCGAGGGTGAGTGAACGAAGGTCAGCGTCCAGCATGCGGATCAACTCACCAACCCGCCCGCCGCCACTCGGCGCCGTTGGGAACCGTTTGAGCACGTCAACGACGACCGGTGTCGCACGGTGCAGCGTCTGCTCAAGGTGTTCGGCCCCAACGCTCCGATCGTCGTCGGCGACGAGTTCGGCCGCTCTGGCCGCGTAAGCGCCGGCTCCGAGGATGTGCTTGACCTGGGTGGCCTTGGCCAGCGGATGCAGGTAGGCGGCGCCTGCCGCAGACATCGCTGCCCGAGCCGCCTCGCGCGCAGCCGCTGTGTCCGCGCTCTTGGCTGCTTTGAGTGCCGCCCACGCTCTGTCGCGCAGAGCCTTCCCTCGCTCACCACCTCGAGCGAATTCCCACGCGGCGCCGATAGCGTCTCGAGGCCGCAAGTCGTCCGGCTGATCGCCCTCGAATACCTCGAGCACCACTTCGGCGCACGCTGCAGCGAACGCGGTGACCTCACGAAGATCTTGCTTACTCAGAGCGATCTCGCTCGCTTCCTCTGTCATGACTCCATCCTCGACCATGCACTGGACAGCCAGGCGGCTGGGCCGGCCCTATCCCGACTGGCTCCCGAGCAGACCGGATCGTGGAAGGCCACCCGGCCACAGCAGGCTGGAATCGGTGAGCCGACCGCTCTGCCGGATGACCTCCTCCGCAGACTGTCGCCCCCGGCCAGCGTGAGCCCCCCGGAGGACTGTCGCACCAGCCCTTTGACCTGCGATTTCAAGTTGGCGGAGGCACAGTCAAGGCCACCCTTCGACTGATCGGCAACGCTCCGCGAGAGCCCACCAGTCATCCCCCACACCCCCAACCCCCTGACCTGACGGGGACAGGCCGTTCCATGGCAGGCGACACCGCGACGGTGTGAACCGTGCCGAGGGGCGAGCCAAGGGGTGACACAACCACGAGTGGGGCCCGCGTGCGGGCGGTCCCGCCCGGAAGTGGCCGCACCCGCGGCCCCTCCCCGCCGTGCCGGGGCTGTGGCCGCCCCCGGCGGTCAGTCGCCGGTCCGGTCTCGGCCCTCGGCGGGCGCGTCGAGCCGGTGCTCCCGGAGTGCAGCACGCAGTTCGGCCACACCGGTGAACAGCGCACCGCGCAGCCCGGCGGCGCGCGCCGCGTCCACGTTCTCCTCCCTGTCGTCCACGAAGAGGACGTCCGCGGGTTCCGCACCGAGCGCACGCACGCACCACGCGTATGCGCACGGCTCGGGTTTGGCGTGCCCGATCCGGCAGGAGAACCCGCACACCTCGAAGTGCTTCAGCCAGGCGTGGTGCGCCTCGTAGTGCGCGGCCAGTTCCGGTGGGATGTTGGAGAGCAGACCGAGCCGCCGGCCCGCTGCCGCGAGCTCCTCGACGAGCGCCACCATCTCCCCGTCGACCGCGCTCCAGCCGGAGACGTCGGCCTCGATGAGCGCCCCGATCCGTGCGGCGTCGAAGCGTGTGCCCAGCGCCGTCCCCACCTCGCGCCAGTAGGCCGGACCGGTCAGTTCGCCCCGGTCGTACGGCGGGCGCAGCCGCCAGTACGCGTCCCAGAAGGCGGGCGAGGGCGCCCCGGCGGTCGCGACGAGCGCCGTCCTCGCTTCCGCGGACTGGTGCCGTGCGATGACCCCGAACAGGTCGAAGAGGACGGTGCCTTGGGATGTCATGGTCGTCTCACACCTTCCGTACGGTGACGCCGGCCGTGGCCAGCGCGTCGGTCACCCCGGTCGGCGCCGTCTCGTCGGTGACGACGGCGTGGAGCGCGGTGGGTGGCGCCACGAACGCCAGGGCCGTGCGGGAGAGTTTGGCTGCCTCGGCGACGGCGATGGTGCGCCGGGCGGACGCGATCGCCGCGCGTTTGACGGCCGCGTCGGCGAGGTCGTAGGCGGTCAGACCGTCGTCGGCGGTGAGGCCGCAGCAGCCGATGACGGCCGTGTCGAAGCGGACCGCCGCGAGGGACGCCTCCGTGAGGGGTCCGGTCAGCGCCAGCTCGCCCGCCCTGGGCTCGCCCCCCGGGAGCAGCAGCCGCACCGAAGGGGCGCCGGTCAGCGCGTTGGCGGCGTGCAGCGACAGCGGCATGACGGTGACGCGCCGGTCGCGCAGCGCCCGGGCGACCTCCAGGCACGTCGTCCCGCTGTCGATGACGACGGACTCACCGTCGGCGATCAGCGCGGCGACGTCCGCCGCGATCCGGCGCTTGACCTCCACCCCCTCCTGGGCCCGCAGCCCGAACGGCGGCTCCTCGCCGCGGAGGAGCAGACTGCGCGCCCCGCCGCGAAACCGTTCCAGCACACCCTGTTCGGCCAGGATTTCCAGGTCGCGGCGCACCGTCATCTCGGAGCAGCCGGTGAGCCCGGCCAGCTCGGTCACGCTCAGTTCGCGCGCCTCCCGTACGGCGGCGGCGATCCGGCGGTGTCGTTCAGTGGTCCCCATGGACACATTGAACATGCGACGTGTTCGAAAAGCAATCTATCGAACAGTCCCAGTGTTCATTATGATCGACACCATGAACAAATCCCTGCGGGCCGCCCGCGTCGCCACATTCGCCTTCTTCGCTCTGAACGGCTTCGTGATGGGCATGTGGATCGTGCACATCCCCGCCGTCGAGTCCCGTACGGGGATCGGTCATGCCGTGCTGGGGTGGCTTCTTCTGTTGCTGGGCGGTGGTGCGTTCGCCGGGATGCAGCTGTGCGGCCGCCTCACCGACCGCCTCGGCGCACGCCGGGTCGTGCCCGCCGGTGCCGCGCTGTGCAGTGCGGCGGTGGTGCTGCCGGGCCTGGCCTTCGACGCGCCGACCCTCGGGGGCGCATTGCTCCTGCTGGGCTTCGGCAACGGCTGTCTCGACGTCAGTATGAACACCCATGCCGTCCAGGTGGAGCGCGGATACGGTCGACCGGTCATGTCCGCGTTCCACGCGGTGTTCTCACTGGGCGGCGTGCTCGCCGCGCTGGTCGGCGCGCGGCTCATCACCTGGGGTTGGGACCTCGGGCTGACCCTGACCGCCGTCGCCGTGACCGGCCTCGTGGTGACCCTCGCCGCCACTCCGGCTCTGCTCAGCCCACCGGGCCGTGTTGGGAGCGGCGCGCGCTCCGACGGTACGGCGGCCGACGCCGGTACGGCGTACTCCGATACGGCGGCCGACGGCGTACGCCCGGCCGGGCGGTGGCGGACACCCCGACGGGTGTGGGTCCTGGCCGTGCTGGCCCTGTTGCTCATGCTCTGTGAAGGCGTCGCCAACGACTGGAGCGTGCTGCACCTGGAGGACGTGCTCGGCGCGTCCGCCGCCACCGCGGCCTTCGCCTACGGTGCCTTCGCCACGGCCATGACGGTGGGCCGGCTGCTCACCGACCGGGTCGCCGCCCGCACCGGACCGGTGTTCGTCGTTCGCTACGGCGCCGCCGCCGCGGGCGCCGGTCTGGCCGTTGCCGCGCTGTCGCCGTGGGTGGCGCCCGCGCTGGTGGGCTGGGCGGTGTTCGGGCTCGGCTTGTCCGGCTGTGTACCGCAGTTCTTCAGTGCCGCCGGCCACACGGACGAGGACGCGGCCGGTGCCCATGTCTCCCGGGTCGCGGGGCTGGGCTATCTCGGCATGCTGGCCGGGCCCGCCGTGATCGGCCCGCTGACCCATCTCGTACCGCTGAACCTCGCGCTGCTGCTGCCTGTGGCGCTCTGCGCGGTGGCGGCCGTGGCGGCGGGCGTGCTCCGCGCCGACCCACCGCCCGCGTCCGGGCCGGCGACCAGGCCGGCGTCCGGCGCTCCGTCGGTCGACACGGGCGCGGCCTGAGGGCATCAGCTCCGGTGGCCGCCCGGTTCCTGCCGCCCTTTCAAGCCCCGCGCGATCCTCCGGGAACCGGCCGGACATGGTGCGCCGAAACCGACACCGAAACCGACACCGAGGCAGTAGCGGTGTGCCTCGGCCGGCACGGCGGATCGTCGTCAGGTGATGCGCAGGGCGAGGATGGCGAAGTCGTCCCCCGGCGGTGTCGGACCGTGGCCGAGGACTTCCTTCTCGAGCGCGGCGACGGTGGCGGCGGCGGATGAGCCGTGCGTACGGGTGAGGACGTCGCGGACGCCGTCCTCGCTGAGCATGGCGGTGCCCGAGCGGCGTTCGGTGACGCCATCGGTATACAGCAGGAGCAGGTCCCCGGGGTGGAGGTCGTCCTCGGTGGTGTGCAGTGGGGGGTCGTTCATGATGCCGAGGAGGGTGCCTACTCTGCCGAGTCGGGTGATCGTTCCGTCGGCCCGGCGCAGCAAGGGGTGTGGATGCCCGCCAAGGGTCAGGCGCATGCGAGCCGGTGATGCGCTGAGGTCCAGGTCGGCGTAGGCGGCTGTGCAGAAGCGCTGGACAAGGTGGTCGGCGATGATCGCGGCGTTGACGGCCTGAAGGACGCCGCGGGAGTCGGGGTCCCATCGCCGGGCGGCGCGGGCGGTGTGTCGCACCAGACCGGTGAGCGCGGCGGCCTGGGGGCCCTTCCCGCAGACGTCGCCGATGACCAGGCCCCAGTGGTGAGGATCGGTGGGGACGATGTCGTAGAAGTCGCCCCCCACCAAGGTGCCCTGGTCTCCCGGGTGATAGCAGGCGGCGATCTCGACCTGCGGTATGTGGGGCAGGGCCGGGGGGAGCAGGCTTCGCTGGAGGTAGTGTTCCACCTCGCTCTGCTCTGTGAAACGCCGGGCGTTGGCGACGGCTTGCGAGGGGCGGCGGGCGAGTTCCTGTGCGAAGGGGATGTCACCCTCGGTGAACAGTGTCTGTGCCGGGGTGGCCTGGGTCAGGACCATGGCGCCGATGACGGCGCCCGCCTGTGTCATGGGCACGGCCAACCAGGAGGCCGCGGGCATGAGCCGGCTCAGGGCGGAGCGGTGTTCGGCGTTGCGGGCGAGGCGGTCCAGGGTGCGGGGGGCGTCGGTGACCAGTTCATGCAGTCCGGTGCGGATGACGGCTCCCACCCCGCCCTCGGCATCCAGCCGCGGAGGGAACTCGTCCATCGGGGCGCGCAGGGCCCGTTCCTGCTCGGGGTCGCGGTGGACCAAGGCGGCCAGCTCGGGCTGCTCGGTTTCGTCGAGGACGTGAATGAGGCATCCGTCGGCGATCTGCGGAACGACCGCGGCCACGATATCGCCGAAGGTCGTCGCGGGGTCCAGGGATGTGGACAGCACGGCGCTGACCTCGGCGAGGGCGCGGAGCTGAGCCTGTTTGTCCGCGGTCTCCCGTTGCGGCCGGGCGCGCTCCATGGCCAGGGCGCATTGCACGACCAGCGCGGTCAGGAAGCCGCGTTCGGAGTCGGTGAAGTCGTGACGGACGGAGAAGTGGAAACTGACCGCGCCGAACAGCCGCCCTTCCACTGCGAGGGGCAGGACGGCAGTCGAGTGGTACCGCCGCGTGAAAAAGTGGGCGGCCTTCGGGAAGGCCTTGGCGCGGTCGGCCGGATCGGCGAAGAAGAGGGCTTGCCCGCTTCTGGCGGTATGGGCCATCGGGTAGGGCGCGCTGATGCTGAAAGGGGCCGGCTTCTGGGCCCCGCGTTCCACGTCATGGATGTGCCGGACCGTGTAGTGGTCACTGCAGGGTTCGTTCAGGACGGCGGCGCCGACGGTCGCCCCCACAGCGGGCATGATCTGCTCGGTGAGGATCGTCATGACGGAAGCCAGGGTCTCCGCTCCGGCCAGTGCTGCCGTGACCTGGGCGAGGAGCTTGACCGTCGGGTGACGATACCGGCCTTCAGCCGGCAGCTCCGCGCGTTCGCGGGCACACTCGCGGCGGCTGTTGTACGTCGTCGCGCCACGGGCGACCGTGCCCACGACCGTGCCCGCGCTCGGAGCTCGGAGCTCCGCGATGGTTCAGCCACGGTTGCCTGAACGCGGTGACCGTACCGGCGGCGGGCCGGTAGGCACCGTGGCCGCTGAACCGCCCGGCGGTCCGGGGGGACGCGTCACCCCGGACGCGTAGGCCTTGATGGTCTCGGTGATGAAGGCCCGGCTGCTGTCCGGGCCGAGGGCCTGGGTCTGCAGGTGGGCGTACATCACGCTGTACCGCTGCACGTCGGATGATTTCTCCAGGTAGAGGTCGCTGGTGAACCTCTCCAGGTACACCACTGCCTCGCGGCTGTCGGGGAACCGCAGGATGGAGAACCGTCCAGAGAGCCCCGGGTGAGCGCCCGCCGCGTGGGGGAGGACCTGGACGGTGATGTGCGGCTCGGTGCTCAGTGCGTGCAAGTGCTCCAGTTGCTCGCGCATGATCTCCCGGCTGCCGACGACGCGCCGCAGGGCTGACTCGTCCAGGACAACCCACAGGCGAAGCCGGTGCGCGGGGTCGTAGATCCGATGCTGGCGGCGAAGCCGCACCTTCAGACACGCGGCGGCCTGCTCGACCGTGACCAGGGGGATCGTCTCCTCGATCACCGCGGCCGCGTAGGCGGGGACCTGCAACAGGCCGGGGATCACCATGGACTCGTAGGTGCGGATGGAGGCGGCGTCCGTCTCCAGGCCGACGTAGACGCTGTGGGGGATGTCGCCGTAGGCGTACCACCAGCCCTGCCGGCTGGATTCCCCGGCCAGCTCCATCAGGGAGTCGACGACATGTGGGTCGGTGACGCCATAGAGCTTGCACAGATCCCGTACGTCGCGGGCGCTGACGGCGCGTCGGCCGGTTTCCATGTGACTGACCTTGGCCTGGGAAATCAGCAGATGCGCCGCCACCTCGACACCGGTCAGACCGCTGGCCAGGCGGAGCCGGCGCAGCTCCGCTCCCAGGCGCCTCCCTCTGACGGTGGGGCTGTTGTTCGCCGCCACGGGCGGTGTACCTCCGGCTCCAAACCAACGCGTGCGCCAGCAGGTTGGCATGGAGTGCCGCCTGTTGATCACGCGCCGTGCCGCTGGAGTCGGCGGCGGCGAAAACGGATTGTGACGATGTAATGTGCCGTTCGGTGATGCCCCGAACAGAGCAGCGTTCCACACGGCAGAGGGCGGGCGCGACGCCCGGACAGGCAGGGGGCAGCCTGCCTGTCGGGCTCAGCCGGAACGAGGTGACGGCGTTTCCCGGCCATCGGCCGGCACGGTCGGCTCCTCGAATCCGGACCCGTCGAGCCGGCGCACCCCGTGGATGCTTCGCGCGACGGCCTCGGGTCGCTTCGGTCCGCTCGCCGCACGGGTATGTCACCCTCCGCCGAACGCACGTCATCGGCTCGGCAGGGTGTGGGAGGCGGGTGAGCCATGGGACCGTCCGTGCGGAACGGAGTGGCCGGACCGGGACGCGGCGGGATCCGTGGCGACTGCAGCGTCCACGACTCCGACGACGGGCGCCGTTGCGCGGGTGCTGTCTCTGCTCCGGCGGTGTGCCGTCCCCCACAGGTCCGGCCGGATACGGCGCTTCTGACCCGCCGTGGGTGAAGTCCCGCCCGTACCGATAGGCCAGGGGCTCGGCGGGGTAGGCGGGAAGGGAAGTCCGAGACCGCTACAGGCTGGGGGCAGCTGATGAGCTCGGAACTGAGGATCGTTCTCGTCGTCGCGGGAGCCCTGGCCGCGGTGACATGTGTGCTGACGATCGCCCTGTTGGTCAAACTGGCAGCAGTCCGCCGCGGCCTGCGCTCGGCAGGTGTTCCCCTGGAGAACAAGACACTTTTCTGGGGCGCGGTCATCTACGCGCTCTGCCCGGTCGATCTACTCCCGGATCCGATCTTCCTCGACGATATCGGGCTGCTGTTGGTCGCCCTTCGCGCGTTGAAGTCCGAGGCCGTGCCGAAAGGCGTGAGGAATCATTCCTCGATCTAGCCGGCCTGGTCGGAGCCATCCGAGTGCGCCGGAGGCGGACCACACCCGGTCGACCTTCCCGCCCACAGCGCGAGCGAACCATCGACCGCGCGGACACCGGCAACCCCACGAACGCCGACTCACGGTGCACAACACCGGCCCGTGCTCGGCCACGCCACCGGCGTGAGCCCCGGTGACCGCTCCACGGCACCGACGTCGTACCCGCCCGGCGGCTCCCGCCGGTGCGGAGGGCGCTTCCTCGGGTACGACTGCGCGCGGGTGGTGCGACCGTCGCGGCCGGCGTCGATCCGGTCCCCGAGCGCACGCGCACCGTCCGAACCTGTGCGGGGCTTGGTAGGGACGGGAAGCGCGGCGGTCTGCTCCAGCACCGGCGGCTCAGGCGCAGACCGGGGTCCTCGTCGACCGACGCCACACCGGGACCCGCCGGGGCGGTGCTGCCGGGGTCCGTCAGGCTCCACCCCAAGGATTCGCGCGGCGTCCCATTGCCTGAACAGCGCATGGACTCGTGTGCCCGGACAGGAAACGCCGGTAACGCCACGATGGAGCAATACGCGCGGTGTGCCGGTCCCTGTCGACGAGGATCGCCGTCCGCGGCGGTGAAGGCGTCGCACGGATCAGTGGCCGACCGCCCGGCGGACGGGTGACATCCGCGCCCCGGCCCCGGCGATTGCCGCGCTTGGGGGGTGGGACGCGCGGTCGCGGGCAGGCGGCCCTGAAGACACGGCTGCACATCGACAAGGGAGGCCCACCATGGCGATCACACAGGACGAGTTCCTGACCCAGGTCCAGGAACGCGGCCAGTACACCACCACATCCGAAGCCGAACGGGTCACCCGCGCGGTCCTGGCCGCCCTGGGCGCCCACCTGGTAGGCGCCGAACGCAAGGAACTCGCCGACCGGCTCCCCGCCCCACGCCGGCCGCTGCTCCTCGACCCGCTGCCGGCCACCACCCCGCTCAGCCCACCGGACTTCGTCGAAACCGTCGCCCTCCTCATCGAGGGCGCCACCCCTGACACCGCCCGCTGGGACACCAGCGCCGTCCTCAGCACCCTGGCCGACCAGATCCACGAGGACCTGCTTCGCCGCATCCTCACCCAGCTCCCGCCCGGTTACGCACTGCTGTTCGGTCGCGCGGAACTGGCCTGACGGACCACGCCTCAAGGCCCGGTTCCCGAACGGGGGGAGCACGTGACTGTTCGGGATGCGGGCACCGGCGGGCGCTGCTTCCCTGGTGTGGCCCGCCCGCCCCAGGGCCGGCCGAAACCCGATGGAGTGGATCATGAGCGTCGCAGATGAGTTCGGTGACCGCATCCGGCAGATGCGTGCCAAGGCGCAGGAGATGGACCGGGAAGCGGAGCAGGTCCAGGACCCCCACGAGCGACAGCGGCTGAAGGACAAGGCCCGTCGGCTCAAGCAGCAGAGCGACCAGGAAAGCGGTGAGGGCTCCGACCCCAGGTAGCGGCGCCCGAAGGGTTTGCGGGCACGGACGCCTTCACCCCGAAGTCCACGACCTCGATGCGGGCGTGGCGGTTCGGCGACGGTCGGCAGGATCGAGGGCCACGTCATCGCCCGCGCCGGAAGGCGGTACGAGGGGCTGGTCTGTTTCAGGCAGTGGCTCCCTGCCTTTTGCGGAGGGCCAGCAGCAGGCCCACGACCACGAACAGGAGGCCGCCACCCGCTGCGCCGAGCCCAATGGTGAGGAGGTCCTGTTCGATCGGCGGGTGGCTGATCTTGCTTGTACCCGTCGGTGATGCGAAGTGCTTCATTTCTCCCTGGTAGGGCTTTGGCTCGGTGTCGATGCGGGGCGGGTCGGCTGCCGCGCGGACCGCGGCTGCGGCATCGATCTGTCCGGCGCCGACAAGCGGGTTGTGGCCGCCTGAGGGCGCGTGCGCGGTGCGCATGAGGATCGCGCGGGTTTGAGCCGGGGTCAGGTCCGGGTTCACGGCGAGCATGAGCGCGGTCACGCCGGAGGCGAGAGCGGTGGCCGGCGAGGTGCCGCTCACCTTGTGGTAGCCGCCGCTCTTGAGGGCGCTGGTGATGCCCACGCCGGGGGCGGCGATGGTGTTGTGCGTGCGTACGGTGCTGAAGTCGGCGCGGGCGCCACCGCGCTTCGTCGCGGCGACGGAGATCACGGTCGGGTACCCGGCGGGGAAGTTGCCGTCGTTCAGCTCATCACCGCTGTTGCCGGCTGCGGCGAGGATGGTCACGCCCTTGTGCACGGCGCGGGACGCGGCCCCCAGTTCGCTGCCGTCCAGGTCGGAGAACATACCGCCGCCGAGTGACAGGGATATCACGTCGGCGCCGTTGGCCACCGCGTAGTCGATGCCCTTCGCGAGCGGGCTGACGCCGTCCTTGAGGCGCTCCAGCTTCTGCTCTTCGCTGTCGTCGATGACGCGGGCGGTGATGATCCTCGCCTTGGGGGCGGCCTTGAGGACGTCGGAGACCATGGCGGTGCCGTGTACGCCGTAGTCCTCGTCGCCGGGCCGCAGACCGTCGCTGTTGTAGAAGTCGGGGCCGATCTTCGCGACGCGTCCCTTGAGTGCCGGGTGGTCGGGGTCGATGCCGCTGTCCAGCACCGCCACGGTGACGCCCTCACCCTGGGTGGTCCGGTGAGCGGTGGGCAGGTCGAGCGCGGTCGACTCCCAGCTGGGTGGGGCGTTCTCGGCGGCTGCGGCCGACGGGGCGCCCCAGGAGAGCGCGGCCCCCAGCAGGGAGGCGAGAGCGGTGCCGGTGATGGCGGTGGTGTGTATGAAGCGGGTGCTGCTCATCGCAGCCCTCCGTTCTGCAGGTTGGAGAGGTGGGCGACGAAGAGCTCGACGAGGTCCTGGGCGTCGGCGTGCCAGGATTCCCGGTCGGTGTCGTTGTCCATGCCGAACCCGCCCGGCAGCTCACCGGCGACGTGGCCGTCGGCCGAGCCGATGCTGGCTCCGAGGACGTACGGCATGTGCTCTCCGGGAACGGCCATCAGATGGGAGCCGTTGCGGCTCTTCCACTTGGCAGCGGCGGTCCCTGGCACCGCGTACGGGGCGACGGCCCCCTCGATGGCACGGTTGTCCTGGTATACCTCGTCGACCTTCTCCTTCGGTCCCGCGTTGCGCGGCCCCTCGGGGAGTACGACGACGGCGATGGTCGTCACCATGTTGGCGGTGGGGTCGACGTACGTGGCCCGCAGGACCGCCTTGCAGCCGTTGTCCTGGGCGGCCTTCAGGGTGGTGCGGGTGAGGCCCTTGTCGCAGTCGGTCTCCGGGGAGATGCCCATGCGGTGCCACAACGCCTTGTCACGGTCGTACAGGCCGCCGTTGTAACCTCCGCGGCCACCGATCGTGAGCGGGAAGACCTTGTCGACCTGCTCGTCCCGCCACATCACGCTGCCGTACGCGTAATTCGGGAGCTCTTGTTGGGCGTTGCTGTAAGCGTGCGCGGTGAGGGCACCTCCGCCAAGGAGCAGTAGCACCCCGAAGACGCTGAGCACAGTGCCGACAACCTTTCGGCCACGGCCGCCCCGGGGAGCGTCACCCTGGGGCAACCACTGCGGCTGACCGGGAGGCGGGCTGCCCGGTGGTGGAAAGGGGACGGCCGGCATCGGAGGCTGCTGGGCATACGGATTCGCGCTGCTCGGATGGGGGTGCGACGGGTATGACATCTTCTTCTCTCCCACGGAACAACAAGCGGTGGGAGCGGCCGGGCCCCCCGGGATGATCACATAAACGCACTGCTTGTTTGAGTGTCAAATGAGCTGCCCGCGTGGGCGTTACGGCCGTTCCGACCCCCACTCCCGACCGGGACGAGTTCGACGTGGTGGCGTGGGAAGCGTCTTGTCGGTCAGGGGCTGAGCCACATGAGGGTGCTGGTGAGTGTGATGGCGGCGAGGCAGCGGTCGGGGTCGGTCGGGGCGTGCGTCGTAGCGACGCCCCGCCGTTGCTTGAGGCGGTGGAAGCAGCGTTCGACGACGTGGCGGCGCCGGTAGGCGGCCGTGTCGAAGCCCGGGCGCATCCGCCCGCGGACAGAGAAGGTGCGGCCTGTTCCGGCTCGTACGCCCGGCGCCCACGCCGGGGCCGTTGCGACCGGGTGCGGCTGGGGGCCGGTAGTCCCGACCCGTCGTCTTCCCGGTCCCGCCGGCTCCTCCGTCGGCCGCCGCGCCGGTCCCGGCCCGGCCACAGCCCCTGGTCATCTTCCCCACGCCGCTGCCGGGCCGCCTCAACCACACCACCGATCGACGTCGCCGCCGCACCCGGGCGGCGACGTCGTCGGCGAACGTGGCCGTGAACGATGACGACCAGACGGTGGGGCCGCGCCGGGCCCACGAGCACCGCCTGTCGGACATCCCCCTCGCCGCCCGGCAGCCACCGACTCCTGCCGTCGCACGCCCACCGCCTGTTCGCCGCCCACCGCCTGCCGCGGTGTCGGGTTTCCGGCGGTGTGCCGTTCAGCCGATACCTGGTCACCCCGTGCGGGATGCGCCGCTCCGGTTCGTCGCCGGCGTCCGGGTGCGCCTCAGCTGACCGCCTGCTTCACGAGCGCGGCGATCCGCGCCTCCACTTCTGCCGTCACCTCGGTCAGGGCGAAGCCTGTTGCCCACATCGTGCCTGCGTCCAGCTTTGCCTGGTCGCTGAAACCGAGCGTGGCGTAGCGCGTCTTGAACTTCTCCGCGCTCTGGAAGAAGCAGACGACTTTGCCGTCCAGCGCGTAGGCGGGCATGCCGTACCAGAGCTTCGGGGCCAGGACGGGAGCGTTGGCCGTGACGACGGCATGGACGCGCTCGGCCATGATCCGGTCCGTCTCCTGCATTTCGGCGATCTTCGTGAGCACGTCCCGCTCCGCCTGCGCCGCCTTGTCCGCGCGCGAGCTGCGACGCGCCGCCGTCTTCAGCTCTCGGGCGTGGTCTTTCATCGCTGCCCGCTCCTCGGCCGTGAACCCCTCGTACGTACTGCTTTCGGCACTGCTCATGACAGACTCCCCCTCGAACGCCTCGATGCCCGGATCTTGAGAGGGACGTTACCCCCGCCCACTGACACCGGGCCGCAACCGGCCCTACCGCCGGGCTGTTTCGGCACGAACCGGCTGGTGACGTCGACGATCACTTCTCTGCCGCCTCCCGGCCGTGACACGGCGTGCTCCTTCGCAGCACCGTCATCACTCGAACCGCTGGTTGTCGAGTCCGTCACCTCGAGCGGGGGAGGAGCGGGGACACCCGGCACCCAACGGTTGCTCCCGACGCGCTCGGCGCGACAGATCGGCCGCGACAGAGTGGAGAGCGGTAGGGGAGATCTCCTCCGTGCCTCCGACGGAACCTCGGCCCTGGCCGCCAGGACATCCGTACCGGCCCCTGAAGGCGCCCACACGGCAGCCGGCCCCTGGCAGACCTTGTTGGCGCCGGCAGGTCCGCCAGGGGCCCATGCGCAGCTGCGCGCGAATCCGTGACCGGTCTGTCGACCCGTCCACCGGGCGGGCAGCTCGTCCGGCCCGCGTCCCCGGCCCGGCCATCCGTTGTCCCGGCCGGGCGCGGCGCCGGGGCGCCGACGCGGAATGTGCGGGCGCCGCCGCCGAGTCCCGGCCGTATGCCGGTCTCCGCCCGTCCGACGGCGCCCGGCTCGTCCGGCGCGGGGTCGTGGTGACGAGAGCCCCGAGTGCTGCGGGCCCGCAGGTCGATTGGTACGCGGTGATTCACCGTGATGACACGGCCGGCATGCCGGTGATCAGAAAGTGTGGGCGTGACGGAAGAGGCGGCCGGGGTCGTACGTTGCCTTCACCTTGACCAGGCGGTCGATGTTCGCGCCGTAGTACGCGCGGCGCCAGTCGCGGAGGGCGGGGTCCGTGTAGTTCTGGTAGGCCTGGCCACTGGCCCAGGGACGCATCGCGTCATACGTGGCGTCGAGCCAGGCCCGGTGCCGGGCCACCGTCGTGGCGGCAGCGTTGTCGGGCCAGGAGACGATGTACTGGGCGAGGAACAGCGCGTCGCGGTGGACGAAGGCGGTGTCGGCCGCCCGGACCCGGTTCACCGCACCGCCCAGCGCGTCCAGCGCGATGCTGCCCGCCCCGCCGCCGCTGAGCCGCGCCAGCTGTTCCACCCGGGCGATCAGCGCCTTGACACCGTCGGCCGGGATACGGCGGGTGTAGAAGTCCGACCGTGCGGCGTACGACTCGCGCGCCACCCGGCCCTGCGGATTGCGGCCGGGCAGGCTTCCCTTCTGGTGGGCCTGCGCGACGGTGAAGCCCGACACTCCGCCCATCACCTTCATCGCATCCATGAAGGGACGCGTACGGACGGATTCCGACCGTGGCGCCGTGCCGATGGCGTCGACGAGCCGGTCGAGCCGGTTCTCCAGGTCCTCGCGTCCCGTAAGGGCGAGACCGCCGACGCGGACCGACCCGGGCCGCCCTCCCGCCGGAGCGGCGAGGTGGAGGTTGGCCCAGATTTCGTCCGGCGCGGTGGGTGCCCAACGCTGCCACGCGCGCACGACGGCAGCCGCACGCGACCAGGGCCAACTGAGGAAGAACGAGGTGCACTCCGGCGCCACGTGCGTGCGCATCCGCAGTTCGGTGACGACACCGAACTGCGCGTTGCCGCCGCCGCGCAGCGCCCAGAACAGCTCCGGGTCGCGCCGGGCGTCGACGTCCCGTATCCGGCCGTCGGCGGTCACGATCCGGGCGCCCGTCAGGCTGTCGCTGGTCAAACCGTAGGCCCGGCTGACGACGCCGATGCCACCACCGAGTGCCAGTCCGGCGACGCCCACCGTGGGGCAGGAACCGGCCGGCACGGTCCGGCCACGGGCGGTCAACCGGTCGTAGACGTCGATGAGTTTCGCACCCGCACCGATCGTCGCGGTGCCGGCCGTCAGCGAAACGGACGCCATCCTCTGTACGTCGATGATCAGACCCGGCCCGGACGACCAGCCCGCGTACGAGTGCCCGCCGCTGCGCACCGCGACCGGCACCGCGTGCCGACGGGCGAACGCCAGACAGCTGCGGACGTCCTCGGGCCGGGCGCAGTACGCGATCCCGGCCGGGCGCACGGCGTCGAACCGGGGGTTGAACAACCTGCGTGCCACGTCGTAGTCGCGGTCACCGGGCCGAACCAGCGACCCGTCCAGCCCCCGAGCCAGAGCAGCCCAGTCACCGGCGCGGGGTGCGCCCTGCGCTTTGCCCGCCGCCGCGCCGACTCCGGCCGGTGTGCCCCCGCCTGACGGCCGGAAGCCCGCGATCCCGGTGAGAAAGGCCCCGGACGCCGCGGCGGCGCCGGCGCCGAGCAGGCGGCGACGGGACAGCCTGCCACCCACCGGTATGCTCCCCGCGTGCGTGACGGCTTCCGTTTCCGCACCGATCCCTCGTGTCTCGTCCATCGCCCGTTCCCCACTGCTTCCGTTGACCATTCGCAATGGGGATGATGAGGAGAAGCGGCGGCAGGTTGCGTGCGCACGCCAGGACACGTCGCGCGCATCGGCATTGGACCGCCCATGGGCTGACGAGGGGGAACACATGGCAGGCAACGGTGAGGGCACCGGCACCCGGCGAGACGCACTCGACCGACTTCTCAGGCTCGGCACCCTGCCGGTCGCGGCGACCGCGCTGACGGGCACCGTGGCGCTCTACATGGCTCTGGTCGCCTTCGGCAACATCACCGATTTCGGGACCAACCAGCAATTCGTCCAGCATGTCCTGGCCATGGACACCACGTTCAAGGACCCGCAACTGATGTGGCGGGCCATCACCTCGCCCGCCCTGCAGAACGCGGCCTATGTCGCCATCATCGTCTGGGAGGTCCTCACCGCGTCCCTGCTCGCCCTCGCCACGTTCCTCTGGGCGGCAGGACTGCGCCACGAGACGTACGACCGGGCGCGCCGGGCAAGCACTCTCGGCCTGGTGATGATGCTGCTGCTGTTCGGGCTGGGCTTCATCGGCATCGGCGGAGAGTGGTTCGCCATGTGGCAGTCCTCGGACTGGAACGGTCTGGACGCGGCATCGCGCAATGTCGCCCTGGCGGCGTTCGTCCTGATCGTGATCCACCTCCCCGGGGCAACCCTGGCTGAGCGAACGGCTGCTCCCCGGGGGCAGTGACCGGCGGGTGAGTACGGTGTGCGGGTTCCACCACACCACCCGTGGAGGAGGTAACCGTGCCCGGCCGGCGCAGCGCTCCGACCGCGGCCGGCATTCGCGACGCCGCGCTGCGGGCGGACTGCCGGTCGGCGCGCCAGGAACGGAGACGGGCACTGCTGAACCGTGCCTGTCAGGGACGCGGGTAAGCCGTCTCAAGCTGCCGTTCGGGCTGCCGGTTGCGCCTGAGGTCCGGGCCGGGCGCCTGCCGCGTGCCGCCGCTCCGTGCCTGCAGCCCCCGCCCTCCCCCCGGTCCCGCCCTCCTTGCGCCCGGCGCCCGTACGGTGTCAGACGCGTCTGTCCGGCAACCCCATCGGGTTCGGGAAGCGCAGCGCCGTCGCGCAAGCCTCCGACAGCGGGGCCAGCACCGCCGCCAGCTCGGCGACCTCGTGCGCGGGCACGCCCCGCCACGGTCCGGCCGCCGCGCGGTCGGTGGCCGCCTCGACCGACGCGTGGGTGCGGAGCCCCGCCACTGTGGCCCGCCTGGTGACGGCGTCCAGCAGGCCACGCCCGGCCAGCCGCGCGGCCGCAGCCTCCCACTTCTCATCTGTCCAACCCCGGTACGGTTGCAACTCGGCGCGTGGCAGGTCGATGCCCGCCCGCAGCACCAGGGCCTCGCAGCCGTCAAGGCGCGCCGCGGCCAGCGCTGCCACGTGCCCGTCGCCCCGATGCTCGCGCAGCACGGTCGCGGCGTGCCACAGCAGGCCACGCGGGTCGTCGGGGCGCGGCAGCGCCGCGTTCGCCGAGGCGAGCGGACGGTCGGCGCAGTCAAGGCCGTCCACGTACCGGGCCAGCAGTGTGGCCACGTGCTCCACATCCCGCTCGCGGTCCGCCAGCAGCCGCGCGAGGGTCGCCCGCACACCGGCGCTCCGGGCGCGCAGCGCCCTGTCCGGGGTGATGGTGTCCCAGATGGACGGCAGAGCCCGCGCCACCATGTCGGGCGCGAACGAGAAGAACGCGGCGATCACGGGTGCGGATCCCACCGCGCCCAGCGGCGCGGCACGGCCGGCGAAGTAACCTCGCCAGAAGCCGCGCAGGCCGGCCTCCTCGAACGCGGCGTGGCACTCGGGGGCGAAGTAGGTGACCGCGTGCACCGGTTCGGCCAGCTTCCACAGAAGGCGGGCGGTGTGCTCGGGTGAGTATGTGGTGTCGGCACCAGTGGCGTGATCCATGCCATGGATTCTGCGCCTGGCAGGCTCGTCGGGCCACCCCGTCATGCGCCGGCCCCCCAGGACGGGGAGAACGCTCTGTCAGGCCGGTAGTTGAGGCGAATTCCGCGTCGTCACCACCCAGGAGCCGACCGAAGCGGCCGCGGCCGCCCAGGCCGCTGTCGACGTATTCGGCGGGATCGGCACCATCGCCTCGTGCTGGACGGAGGTTCCGCTGCCCGCCACCGGCACCCGGAACGCGCCCGCCCTTGGGCCGATCCATACACGCGTCGGTCGCGCAGGCTGAAGCGGTGGACCGCCGGGGGAGTGAGGAAGTCGGTGTAGGTGAACCATGCCTGGTCCGCCTCGCGGGGGGGGGGGGGGGGCACGCTGAGATGCATGACCGTGCCGCACCCGGTTCCGGGGGTGTCGATCCCGGACAGCAGGCGACCGGTGTCGTCATGCGGCGACAGACGGCCACGCCACGCCGTGCGGAAGGGGCCAGGAACCGCACAGCGGGCAGTCCGTGCTCGACGGCCCAGGTTTCGACGCCGACGCCGACGCCGACGCCGACGCCGACGCCGGTCGCGAGGCCGTCGCTCTCCCCTCCGAGCTGTACGCCGAGGGTGGATCGCTCCGAAGAGGGGCGGATCAGCCCGGTCGCGGTGACGGCCGTGGCGGCCCGTCAGGCGTGGCTCGGTGCCTGCTCCGGCTCGGAGGAATGCGCTGCCGCACGGCGGGGGAGCAGCAGCGGGGTCGCCAGCAGGAGCACGCCGGCCAGTCCGATGGCCGTACGCGGGCCGAGCAGGCTGCCCAGCACGCCCCAGACGGCCGTCAGTAGCGCGGTCGTGGCCTTGGTCGTCACCGCCCAGGCGGTCAGCGTGCGGGCGACCCGGTCGGTCGCGGTGCGCCGGAGGCGGCAGGTGGCGTAGACGGGATTGAAGACCCCGCAGCAGAAGATGAGCCCGAGCTCGACGCCCATCACCAGCAGCAGCCCTCCGGTCCCCGGCCCCAGGAAGACCAGGCCGACGGGCCAGAGCGCGCGCAGCGCCCCGGCCACGACCAGGACCCGGTGCTGTCCGAACCGGGTGACGAGCGGTCGGGCCAGCCGCGCACCGAGCAGCCCGCCGATCGAGGGCGCGGCGAAGGCGAGGCCGTACTGCCACGGTGCGAACCCGAGTCGGCCGAGCATCAGGACGGCCAGCAGCGGCGAGGCGGCCATCACCAGGCCGTTGAACAAGGCGGTGTTGAAGAACAGCGGACGCAGCGTCGCGTCGGCGAGGATGTACCGCCAGCCGTCGAGCAGGTCCCCGGCCCGCATGCGCGCGGCCTCCCGGTGCTCGGGCCGAGGCTCGTGCCCGCCCGTCGCGCGGATGCCCAGGGCCGAGAGCAGGTAGCTGACCGCGTCGGCCACCACCGTCGCCACCGGACCGAGGAGCCCGATCGCCGCGCCGCCCAGCGGCGGTCCGATGATGGTGGTCGTCCAGGCCGTGGACTCGAATCGGGCGTTGGCGACGAGCAGGTCCTCGGCCGGCAGCAGCGTCTTCAGGTACGCGCCGGAGGCGGCGCGGAAGGCGATGTCGGCCGCCGCGACGACAACCGAGACCAGCAGGAGCTGAAGGAAGGTGAGCGCGCCGAGCGCGAACGCGGCGGGGATCGTCAGCAGCGCCGCGAACCGCACCAGGTCCGTCGCGATCAGCACCGGCCGCTTGCGGCTGAACTCCACCCACGGGCCGAGCGGCACCGCCACGGCCGCGCCCACCGCAGCCCCCACGGAAGAGAGCGCGGCGACCTCGGCCGGTCCGGCGTGCAGCACCTGGATGGCGATCAGCGGTAATGCGCCGAAGGCGAGCCACGTGCCCAGCGCGCTGGTCCCATACGCTCCCCAGAGCCACCCGAACCGCCGTCCCAGACGGTGCCCGCTCCGCATGCCCGCCGCCCCTCGCCACTCATCCGCACAACCGATCCGCGATCGGAAGCATCAAAGCGAGCGCCGTATCCGGGGATCAAACAACCACAGGGTCACCCGGCCACAACCAACGGTTGTGCCCATAGGGTATCGACATGGACTTCGACACCGTCCGGACCTTCGTCGCCGCCGCCGACGCGGGCCAGTTCCAGGAGGCCGCCGCCGAGCTGGCGGTCACCCAGCAGGCCGTCTCCAAGCGCATCGCCGCGCTGGAGCGCCACCTCGGCGTGCGGCTGTTCACCCGCACCGCGCGCGGCGCCGAGCTCACCATCGACGGGCAGGCGTTCCTGCCCCACGCGCGCGAGCTGCTGCGCGTCGCCGAGCGCGCGGTCGCGTCCGTGCGCCCCGGCCGCCGTCCGCTGCGCGTCGACGTGATCGCCTCGCGCGGCGCGGCGTCGGGCCTGATGCGCGGCTTCCACCGCGCGCACCCCGAGATCGACCTCGACGTGGTGTGGCTGTTCGACATCGAGACGGCCATCGCCGCCATCCGGTCCGGTGAGATCGACGCGTCCTTCCGCGGTCGTCGCGCCCGGCCGGCCTCTTCCAGTGGACATCGAGGCCGTCCGGGTGCTCGACGAGCCGCTCCAGCTCCTCACCGGCCCCGCCCACGCGCTGGCGGGCGCACGGTCGGTGCCCCTCGCTCAGCTCGCCGGGCACCGGATCTGGATGCCCGGCATTGTCCCCGGTACCGAGTGGGCCGCCTATTACGACGACCTCGTCGCCGAGTTCGGACTCACCATTGAGGCGACCGGCCCCAACTTCGGCTCCGACGCACTCCTCGACACCGTCGCCGACACCCCGGCCCTGGCCACCTTCATGGGCGGGCAGACACGCCTCGTCTGGCCCGCCGACCACGGCCTGCGCCGCATCCCGGTGACCGACCCGACGCCCGTCTACCCGCACTCGCTCCTCTGGCACCGCGACAACCCCCACCCAGCACTGGCCACCCTCCGTGCCCACCTCGCCGCCACAGCGGCCGGCCACGACTCCGCCGGCACCTGGGTGCCGGGCTGGGTGATTCCGCGCTGAACGCGCCGCGTCCGCGGTCACCGTGGCCGGACCGACGGACGCTGACTCGGTGGAAGGCGTGGCCCAGCGGCACACTCCGGCTCTCCCCTTCATACGCCTCACCCCTGATAACCCTCGCTCCTGATCGGCAGCAGAAGTCGGTGCGTCCGGCCACTGAGCCGCCGAGCGAGCCATCCCCGCCGCCCGGGCCCGGTACCGGGCTGTCGTCCGCGTCGGCGGTCCGGTGCAGCTGCTCCAGGTACGCGTACGCGTGCGCTGCGACGCCTCCAGCAGCGCGACCCGGCCAACACGCTGAACTTGACGGGGAAGTCGTCCCGCCGCGTGGCCCGTCCGTTCCGCGCCGCGGTTCTGGCGGGCGGTGGCTGCCGACGGCCCGTCGTCGTCTCTTGCCGCCCGCTGCCGCCGTACGCGACCGCGCCGGCCGTCGGACCGGGGGCCCGCGCGTCGCCGCGCCGGTCACGGCCGCGACACGTCTCGTCGCCGAGCGAGTGGCCGCGGACCGCTGGGCATCGCGGTGCGAGGGCGCTGGACTCAGCCTCCCTCGGCGGCCCGCCGGTCTCCACGGCGGCGGGCCATCCCCGTCAAACCCGCTCGTCGGCCACGGTGACTTGGATGATGAATGCTCGGTCGACGGGTGGGGCTACGCGCACCAGGATGCCCGCCGGGTTGTCGAGCCTGGGGAAGGGATGCGGACCCACCTCAGTGAACCGGGGATCAGTCGTCAACAGCCGCATGATCAAGTTTCGCAACTCCTCGGTTGTCATGCCCGGTCAACGATGTGGCGGGCTCCTGGGCGTACTGCTCGACGACATCGCCATTATTTTTTCTCAACACACACAAGGCCGCCGACCAGCAACTGGCGTCACAACGGTGCGACAGGCCCAGGCCGACGTGGCTGCCCACGCCGAAAAGGACCCACGGAGCTCTCTACGGTGGGCTCAACCAGGTGAATCGATGTCGGTCGGCTCCGCCGGGCCCTGGCCGGGCTGCCGTTGCCCCGGGCGGCGGACGGCCGCCTGGTCCGGGCTGTGGACGTCTCGCCGTGGCTGCGTCCGGACGCCGCGACCTGCCGGGACCGCTCCTGCTGTCACCCCTGCGGCCGGGGCGACGCCAAGCACCGGATGGTGCCCGGCCGGCCATACTCGATCGTGGCCGCGTTGGAGACCGGCCGAACCTCCTGGACCGCCGTGCTGGACGCGGTACGCCTGGAGCCCGGCGTCGATGTCGCCGCCGTCACTACCGCCCAGGTCGGCGAGGTAGTCGACCGGCTGATCGCCGCCGGTCAGTGGACCGAGGACGATCCCGCCACCCTGGTCGTGCTGGACTCCGGCTAAGACGCACCCCGCATCGCCCACCTGCCGGCCGATCTGCCGGTGCAGGTTATCGGCCGACCCCGCCGCGGGTCCACGAGCCAAAGCCGACCTCCCAAGCACGGTGCCCCTGGATCGCATTCGCCGAGGAACGCCGTGACCGGTACACCGACCGGTTCCGCGCACCGCCACCATGGGCCCACCCCTTCACCCATGCGGGGTTTACGGTGCTCACGCGCGAGCGGCTCTTCATGCCCCTCTCCAAAGTCGACACCGGAGTGCTGACCCAAGGAGAGTGGCGCGAAGTCCGTTTCTACGGCATCACCACGTTGGGCGGAGCGCTTTTCCACGCTTGGGATTGATGAGCGACGGCCGTTGAGAGACAAGCCAAGCCTGCAGGAGCCTGAGCCGTGGCCTCAGCTCTTGTCGCTGGATGGCTCGGGCGGCAGCAGGTCCAGGACGATGCCGAAGTGGTCGCGGTAGGCGGCCAGCACCTCGTCGTCGCCTTCCAGTATCCGTTCCGTGCGCTCGCCGTCCAGGGTGGTGACCAGCTTGCGGCCGCTGAGGGTGATCCGCCCGGCCTCGGTGAGGCGCGAACAGACCAGGGACCGCGTGAAGTGCGACGCTGGCGATGTGCGGTGGTACCAGGCGCCGGCCCGGAAGTCGGACAGCTCGCGGGTGCGCTGTTCGATGCGGTACTGCACCTCCCCGTTCCGCAGGACGTCCACATCTCCGTCGGATGTCTCTTCGATACGGAACGTTCCGCCCGGATCCTCCTGCTCACCCCGGTCCTCGAGGGCGAGCGGGTAGTGGCTGTGGTCGCCGAACCCGACGTCCACGAGCCAGGGGCCGGTGCCGTCGTCGGTCTCGACGCGCAGCGCGAGATGGTCGTAGGGGATCCCGGGCCGCCCCTCGCTGTCGACACTGCGGGCCTGGAGGAAGGCGACGCGGAAGCCGAGGTCGCGCAGCAACGCGGCGAAGGCTCCGCCGAGTTCGTAACAGAAACCACCGCGGCGGGCGTAGACCACCTTGTCGAGCAGCGCCTTCTCCTCCAGGACGATGTCCTCGCCGAGATGGATGGAGAGGTTCTCGAACGGCACCGTGAGGAGGTGGCGCACATGCAGCTCACGTAGTGCGTCGGCGTCAAGACGGGTGGGGCGCGTGGCGCCGATGCGACGGAGATAGTCCTGTGTGACCGAGGCGGCGCTCATGGAAGCAGTCTTACAGAAAACGTGGCGCCCGTCATGGGGCTGAGGTCGTAGGGCTGTTGGCCGAGGCGGAACGGCATATGGCTTCACGGAGCCGGCCGCCTGCGCATCCGGTGGGAACGGCGGTGCCTGCGTTCGGGGCCGGCCACGGCACCGTGAGTGGTTGCCCCCGTGATCTCCTGCCCGGCGAACACCATCCGGACGCCGGGCATCTCGATGGCCGCCCGGGTCACCGCATCGGTGGCGGGTTGTCGTGTGCGCCCGGGGCAGGCTTTCCCTTCAGGCGCAGCAGTGCCGCGCCGCATGGTTCAGCAATTCGAGGAGACACGCGCCCCGCGCGTGCCGCGTAGTCATGCGGCCCAGCAGTGGTACGGGGAACTCGGCCTGTCGACGGCCTTCGCGGTGTCGGGGGCGTACTGCACGACGAGGGGGCCTTCATCCCCGCAAGTGCGGGTGCGGTCTCGTCGGCTGCTCCACGCCGAACGCGTACTGGGGCGAGTGCGGGATGGGGACGGCCGTCGCCCCGCGCACCTTGTGGGCGCTTCGCGGGCGGCGGGCCGGGCGTCCGGTCGACGCCGTACGGCCCAGTCGCCGCGTCCGGGTGGGACGCGGGCGGGAAGCGGAAGGAAAAGGAAACGGAAGAACCAGGAAAAGCGGAGAACCGGCGACGGGATAGGAGGTCGTGCCCACAGATCCCGGAGACCCTTTACCTCTGCTTCGCCATGTCCCGGGCCTGCCGGGCGATGTCCTCCAGCACGGCCTTGGGATCGGCGGACGGCGCGACGGCCTTGCCGATGTTGCGCTTGATGGTGTTGCTGACCCGCAGCCAGGACGGTTCGTTGACCGGGTAGAGCTGGGCACCGCGCAGTGCGGTCAGGAACTGCTCGACGCTGGGGTCCGCCGCCGCGTCCTTGGAGGCCTGGGTCGCGGACACCGTCGAGGGCAACAGGTGGTAGCGCCCGGCGAACTCGCTGAGGTTCTTGTCCTCGTAGAGGAACTCCAGGAAAGAGCCGACCAGTTCGCGATTGTCGTCGTGCTTGAAGGCCATCATCCAGTCGGCGACGCCCACCGACGGCGGGGTCTGCCCCTCGCCCAGCGTGTCCGACACCGGCATGGCCAGCGTGCCGACCTTCATGCCCTTCGCCCTCGCCTCGTGGAGGAGCGAGGGGTAGCCGTTGACCATGCCGACCTCGCCGCGCAGGAAGGCGGCGAAGGCATCCTGCCGGTTGAGCTCGGCCGGCGGGACCGGGCCGGTCAGGCCGGGCGCGACCAGGTTGTCCTTGATCCAGCGGAACGTCTGCGTGTTCTGCTCGGACGCGATGCTGTAGCCGCCGCTGCTGTCGGCGTACCCCCCGCCGTTGCTCAGTTGCCAGATCAGGGCTTCGGCGTGCGCCTCCTCGGGACCGAGCGGCAGGGCGTACGGGTAGAGCACGCTCTCCTTCTTCAGCGCCCTGGCCGCGTCCTTCAGGTCCGACCAGGTCTTCGGCGGCTTCGCTCCGGCCTTGTCGAACAGCTCCTCGTTGTAGAAGAGCAGCCGGCTGCTGGCCACGAAGGGCAAGCCGTAGAGGGTGTTGCCGACCGAACCAGCCTCCACCAGCGGCGGCAGGAAGTTCGCCTCCGCCCTGACCGACAGCAGCTCACTGGCTGCGTAGAGACGGCCCTGCGCGGCGAAGTCGGAGTACGCGCCCATCAGGGCGACGTCCGGGGCATTGTCCTCCTTGACCATGCGGGTGACCTCGCGGTCGACGTCGGCCCACGGGTAGAGCGTCACCTCGACCTTCTTGCCGGGGTGGGCGGCGGTGAAGGCGGCGGTCAGCTTGTCCCAGTACGCCTTGGAACCGGTCTCCGGGCTGTTGCCGTACTCGGCGGCCACCAGGCGCAGCGTCGTCTTGCCGTCTCCGCTCCCGGACGAGCCGCAGGCGGTGACGAGGGAGCCCAGTAGTCCGAGTGCGGCCACAGAGGCGGCCGCGCCGAAGAGTCTTGATCGCACAGATGCTTCTCCTGCTCATTTTTGGACGGTCCGGCCGGAATTCTCTCCTGGCTCGGGACGTATTGCGCCCCCTGCTCAACGGTTGTGGCCATTGCTCCAACTGCGTCGGTTGGGACTGGTGTTTTCCGATATGCCGACGCCGATTCCGACGCGCGTAGAACCCTCCGCTGTGTCCAACGCGACGCCCGTACGGAGCATTGACGAAAGAATCACCAAAGGGGCGCTTCCGCCCCACCACCCGGCGCCGGGACTGCTGTGGCCGCCGCCGGTGTTGCCCGCGCCGGTTACGCGATGGGCTCGCCGGCGTAAGGGTCGGGTTCGCCGGTCTCCGGACTCGGATGCGGGGACGACGACCTGATTGACGGGGGAGGGGTGGGCCCAAAGGGACTACCCGCATACGCGGGGAGCAGTTCATGAACGCGGCGATGTTGCGGACGGTCCGGGGCCGCCGCGCATGTGCGGGGAGTCTGTTGGTCCCCGGACGCGTGGGCGGCAGCCCTCCGGAGCGCACGTGGCCCGGTCGGTCAGCGCGTCGTTGCTCTTCACGGACCGGGCGCCTTCAGCGCAGTCGATGAACCGGCTTCTCGGGGGCCGGTCCGCGCGGTGCGCCCGCGCCGGGCCCGGGAGTGGGTCCCCGGCGATGTGTCCGGACGATCCGGCTCGGCGCGCAACGGCTGATCGCCGCCGTGCTGGACTGCGAGAAGCCGGTGGTCGCCACCGTCAACGGCACGGCGGCCGGTGATCGGCGCGCATCTGGTGTGCGCCTGCGATCTGGTCCGGGCGGCCGACTCGGTGAAGTTCGTCGAGGTCTTCGTACGCCGGGGGCTCGTGCCGGACGGCGGTCGGCGCATATCTGCTGCCCCGGCTGATCGTCCTGCAGCGGGCGGAGCAGCTGATGTTCTTCGGGGACGCCCTCACCGCGGCGGACGCCGAACGGCTGGGGCTGGTCAGCCGCACTGTGCCGGCCGGGAAGTCGGACGTCCTTGCCAAGGAGTGGGCCGGGCGGCCGGCGCAGGACCCCCCACCCGGGCCATCGCCCAGACCAAGCAGCTGGCGAACGCCGCGCAGGACAGCGACCGGGCCCCCGTGTTCGCGGCCGAGGCGGCGGCTCAGGAGATCGACATGACCACCCGGGCCGCACACGAGGGCGTCGCCGCGTTCGTCGAGCGCCGCGCGCCGGAGTGCCGGGGCCGGTGACGTACGTCAGCGGTGCAGGGCGAAGCGGGGGTGCGGCGTGCCGCGGCCCAGGATGAGGTCGGCCGCCATCTCACCGATCAGCGGGGCGAACTTGGCGCCGTGACCGGAACAGGGCGAGACCACCACCACGGGGCCGTGGCGGTCCAGGACGAAGTCCCCGTCCGGGGTGGAGGTGTAGAGGCAGGTGCTCTCTGCCACCGGTTCGGCCCGCAGTCCCGGCAGCCAGGCGTTCACGAACCCGGTGACGGCGGCCTGCGAGACCGGGTCCGGCACCCCGGAGCGGGTGTCGGCGGTGGTCGGGGTCCCGTTGCCGAGTTCGGCCACCTTCACCGCGGGCTCGGGACCGGCGTCGGAGCCGGAGGGGAGACCGAACACCTCGGCCTCGCCCCGGTGCAGGAAGACCGGCCAGTCGACGCCGGGCTCCCGCTGACGGAAGTGGAAGACCTGCTGCTGGGTCACCACCAGCGGGGGCACCGGGATGCCGAACACCCCGGCCAGCTCCGGCAGCCACGCCCCCGCGGCGATCACCACCCGCTCGGCGGACAGCTCCTCGCCGGTGTCCGCGAGGAGCCGGACACCGCCCGACGCCGGGTACGCGGCGCGCGTCACCCGCGTCCCGGTGAGCACGCGCGCCCCCTGCTCCTCGGCACGGCGGAGGCAGGCCGCCACGGTGGCGTCCGGGTCGAGCACCCCGGCCTGCGGGTGGTGGAGGACCGGACCCTCGAAACGCATGCCGGGCCAGCGTCTCCCGGCCTCCCCCACCGGCAGCAGCTCGTGCGGCACCCCGGCGTCCGCCAGCACCCCGGCCAACTCCTCCGGCCTGGCCCCGGCGCCCGAGTCCAGGCCTCCGGTACGGCGTCGCAGCACGGTGCCGGAGTCGGTCTCCAGCTCCCGCCAGCTCTCCGCGGCCCGCCCCGTCAGAGCGACGTAGAACGGGTCCGCGTAGGTCCGGCGGAAGATCCGCGAGCTGCCGTGCGAGCTGCCGTTCCGGTGCCCCACCGCGTACGCCTCCACCACCGCGACCGCCAGCCCCCGCCCGGCCAGCCGCCAGGCGGTGGCTGCCCCGGCCAGCCCCGCGCCGACCACCACGACGTCGGCGGAGACGGGACTCACGACCGGGTCGAGGCGGCGGACGCGGATCCCGGCACGGCACCCGGCGCGGGCGGTGCGAAGAACACCGTGCCGGCGAGGTCGACCTGGCTCCCGGGCGGCAGCAGTTCGACCGTCCTGGGCCAGTGCGCGGGAATCCCCAGGCCAAGCGCCTTCCCGAGCCGCGCCGCGAAGCGCGGCATGAGCGGTGCGGCACCGTGGGCCAGCAGACGGGCAGCGGCGAGCTCCAGGGCGATGACGGTCCGGTTGTCGTCGGACCACCGGGTGGCGGCCAGCGGGCTCTCCTGGCGGGAGAACCTGACGGCGTCCTCCACCAGGCCGTTCAGCTCGGCGGCGGCCCGCCGCAGGGAGAAGCCGTCCGGGCTCAGCGCGGAGGTCAGCGCGGAGAGCCGCACTCCCAGCGTCCCCAGGAAGGCCGAGTGCTCCGGCGTCCAGTTCCCGGCGTCCGGGGCCACACCGTCGTACCGCTCGCCCAGCCGCTCACCGAGGTCGTTGAGCCACTTCTGCCAGGTCCCGACGAGGGTGCCTCGCACCAGCGTGTCGTACTCCGCGCTCGCGAAGTTGGTCTGGTCTCCTTCCGGCCGGGTGCTCGACAGGAAGAAGCGGACCGCGTCGACGCTGTCCGGGCCGAGGATCTCCTTGCCCCAGATGGCGTGCCGGCGGCTGGTGGAGAACTTGCTTCCCTCCAGCAGATAGAACTCGTTGACGTGGTAGTCGATGTCGGGGGCCCACTCGGGGAAGGCCGCCTTGTAGAGCACCGGGGCGAGCACCGAGTGGTAGAAGGCGTTGTCGTAGCCGAGGAAGTGGACGATCTTCCAGTCCTGATCGGGCTCGGCGACCCGCCAGTCCCTGCCCAGCCGGCCGCCCAGCGCTTGGATGCCCTGGAGGAATCCGTAGGAGAGCTCCACCCAGGCCCAGATGACCTGGCCCTCGGTCCCCTCGTGCTTCTCGGCGGGCTCCGTGCCCCAGGAGGCGGGGTGGCTGACGGGCAGGTCCAGGGCCGGACGGTCGAAGACCCGGGCGGCGAGTTCCCGCAGCCGGGCCGGCACCCGGCCGTGGCGGTGGTGGTCGACGACGGTCTCGTGGAACTCGTGCAGCGGCAGCGCGTACCGGGTGATCGGCCCGCGCCGGGGCTCGGCCGCCGACAGCGCGGAGACGGCACCGGTCAGATCGATGACGGTGTTCGGCTCACCGCACCCCTCGCACATGTTCCCGCCGGTCGTGGAGGCACACGTCGGACAGGTCCCGCTGACGTCCACCTCGTAGAGGTACTCGCCGGTCTCGGAGTCGAAGAGCGCCTCGCCCGCGCGCGGCGCGACCACCCCGCTGTCGACCAGGCGGGAGAAGTACGCCCGTAGCCCGTCGCGGTACGCCTCGTCCCGGTGGGGCACCGTGTACTGGTCCACCCGGATGTCCATGAGGGCGAGCGTGTCCGCGATCTCCGCGCTGTAATGGGCGGCCGTCACCGCCGTTTCGCGGTTCTCGTCGCGGGCGGCGGCCTGGACGTAGCTCTGGTAGTCGTCGCTGCCGGTGACGTGCCAGGCCTCGACGCCGTTCATGCGCTGGAAGCGCACATAGGCGTCGGCCCCGAGATACGGACCCGACAGATGTCCGAGGTGCAGATCGCCGTTGGGCGTCGGCGGGGGCGAACAGACGAAGACCGGACGCTCACCGAAGCCGAGCCGGTCGGCCGACCGGGCCGAGACCAGCGCCCGGTCGGCGTCCCTCCAGTACTGGGTCAGAAACACCAGCTCGGTGTCGCCGCTGTTCTCCAGCACGTGGCTCTCGAAGGGCTCGAACAGAGCGAGCGAGCCGGGCGCGACCGGGTGGCGCACTCCCTCGACGACCAGCTCGCCACGGCCCTGGACGATCACGAACATCTCGGTCTCGTCGTGCCGGTGCGAGAGGGACCTGGCACCCGGGAGGACCCGGCCCCAGTCGGCGCCCACGCCCAGTCCCTGGACGCCGGCGAGACCGATGCCGAACCCCTCGTACTGGATGTTCCCGTCGTAGACACTGATGATCACGTCCGGTACCTCTTCTCCATGGTCGTCCCCGTCCTCGTCACGCGGTCCGGAACTGCTCGGCGGATTCCTTCGACGACCACGCGACGAAGGAGGGAAGCTGTTCTTCCGTCCGGACCCCGAGCAGCCGGTCCACGATGCGCCGGCTCCGCCAGGCGTTGAGGCTGAGGTTGGGGTCGGCCAGACCGCGCTGTTCGCGGACGGCGTTCTGCACGAAGACCCTGCGGTCGAGCGGACCGTCCCAGTGCACCGCGTAGTCCTGGTCGACGCGGAGTTCGTCGCCCTCGCGCTCCAGCCGGTGGGCGATGGGGGCGAGGAAGTCCATCGGCGCGGGACGGAAGCCCGTCGCCCAGATGACGACGTCCGCCCGCTCGTGCTCGACCGCGCCCTGCTCCTCCTTGTGCCGGACCGTGAGGTGCCACGGACCGGTGGCGTCGCCGGTCACGTCGGTCACCTCGCGGTGCGGGTAGAGCCTGGCCAGGTCCGCCGGCCCGGTCACGAAGGACAGGACGTAGAGCTGCTGGTAGATCTGGCGCAGCGTCGCCTCGGACACCCCGTCGCTGCTGAGCAGCTGCTCGGCGTTGAAGGCGGACCGGGCCTCGGACGGCAGGTTGTAGTGGTGGTCCGAGTGGCACGGCATGTAGAAGTCGTTGGTGAACGGCGAGTCGTCCAGCGGCAGGAAGTTGCGCCGCCGGGAGAACCAGGAGACCTGCCCCGGCTGCTGACCGCCCGGGCGGGAGATCAGCTCCAGGAAGGCCTCCGCGCCCGACTGGCCGCCGCCGATCACGGCGACCCGCTTGCCGCCCAGATCTCCGGCCTTCTCCATGAACTCGCTGACGTGGAAGTGGGTGCGGCCCAGTTTCGGCCGGGCGTGCTCCGGGACCCACGGCCGGGTGCCGACCCCGACCACCACGTTGTCGGCGGTGACCAGGCGCCGGTCGGTGCGCACGACGTAGCGGCCGTCCCCGCTGCCGTCGAAGTCCACCTCCCGCACCTGCTCGCCGAACACAACGTTGTCGTTGCGTCTGCTGGCCCAGTCCAGGTAGTTGCGGAACTCCTGGCGGGGCACCTCGGGGAACTGCGCGTTGAGGAAGTGGTACACCCGCCCCTTCTGGTGGAGGTACGCCAGGAAGGAGAAGGGGCTCGTCGGGTCGGCGAGACTCACCAGGTCCTTGAACATGGACACCTGGAGGGTCGTACCGGGTATCTGCTGGCTGTCGTGCCAGCTGAAGGCGGGCTTCCGGTCGAGGAAGAGGTTGGTCGTCTCGGGATGGCTGTGCAGGAGCGATGCCAGGCTCAGGTTCGCCGGCCCCGCACCGACCCCGACGCACCGGTAGTGCGCCTGGCCGGAGTGGGCGATGTCGGACCCCATGGTGCGGACCTCTCATATCGGTCGTCGGTCGGGGACGAGCAGCCTCGTGGGATCAGGCGTCACCGGCCAGCACGATGAACTCCACGGCGTCGCCCACCGTCTTGAGGTTCCTGGCGTCCTCGTCCGGGATCGTGACGCCGAAGCGCTCCTCCGCGGCGACGATGACCTCGACCATGGACAGGGAGTCCACGTCCAGCTCGTCGGTGAAGGACTTCGAGGGGTCGATGTCCGCGGTCGGGATGCCGGCGATCTCGTTCACGATCTCCGCGAGACCGGCGAGAACCTCGTCGTGCTGAAGAGCCATGTCACGTGCCTTTCGACTTCGTTGGGGCGGTTCGTTGGGGCGGGTACGCACTCGGCCGGGCGTGCTCAGCCGGCGACGCCTTGGCCGGTGCGTTCGATGGAGGGGTGCGGTGCGTCGGACAGGGAGTCGAACTCGCGGAGGCCGGGGAGCAGTGACGCACCCATGACCAGCACGCAGAGCAGCGAGGCGAGCAGGACGAAGGAGGGGCCGGGGCCGAGGCGTTCGACCAGTGGACCGCCGGCCAGGAAACCGATGGGGCCCGCCACGTATCCGCAGGAGGTCATGATTCCCATGACCCGGCCCCTGGTCCGCTCGGTGGAGCGCAGCTGCGTCGCCAGGTTCATCAGCGGGCTGATGGGCCCGTACGCGAGGCCGACCACCACGGCGCCGACCAGCAGCAGCGGATAGGGCGGCAGCCAGGACATGGCGAAGAGTCCCGCCGAGGCGGTGAGCATCGTCGCCGTGAACAGGGCCCGCTTCGGCAGGCGGTGCCCCGCGAATCCGTAGGCCAGCGCGCCCGCGATGCCACCGATCGTCATGGTGACGGTGAGCAGGCCGAGCCGCTGGGGGGTGCCCTGTTCATGGAAGTAGGCGGGCAGGACGATCCCGGAGATCGGCAGATAGATCATGAAGAGCACGCTCCCCAGGAGGCCCACCACGCGCAGGAGCCGGTCGTTCCAGACCGTTCTCAGCCCTTCCATCGCACCGCGCCTGACGGCGCGCCAGGAGGAGCCGTCGGACAGGTCCGACTCGGGCGCGGGGGACGGAAGGCGCAGCCCGGCCTGGATGAGGGTGGCCAGCAGGGAGAGGGCCGCGGCGGCCCACAGCGGGGCCACCGCTCCGCCGAAGCCGATCAGCAGGCCGCCGAGGCCGGGTCCGGCTATCAGGGCGAAGCCCTTGGCCGACTCGTGGACGCCGTTCGCCTTCTCCAGCCGCCATCCGGCCCGGGCGGCGGCGGTCGGCAGCATGGCCTTGCGGGCGGTGACCCCCGACAGGTCGAAGACCGATCCCAGGACCGCCAGGGCGGCGAGCCACCACAGCGAGAATCCGAAGGCCGCGTCGGCCGGCGGCACGGCCGCGACGGACACCGCGGACAGCAGGTCGGAGCCGACTGCCGTACGGCGGCGGCCGAACAGGTCGACGACGGTCCCCGCGAAAAGGGCGCTCGCCAGCAGCGGCAGGGTGGACACCGCGGAGACCAGCCCGGCGTCGGCGGGGCTGCCGGTCCGCTCCAGGACCAGCCAGGGCAGGGCCAGAGCCACCATCCCGTTGGCGGAGGTGGAAGCCGTGGCCGCCAGCTCCAGGAAGACCAGTGAGGACACCCTGGCCTTGGCCGGACCTTCCGGCCCGGCCACCGCGTCACCGCCCACTGTCGGCCAACCCCCCGTCCAGGTAGAGGGTGGTCTGCTCGGCGGTGCACGCGACGCGCCCGTTCTCCAGCTCGATGGCGACCGAGATGACGACCTCCGTGAAGCCCCGGGGGCGAGGCCGTACCGAGAGCAGGCGGACCGAGGCCCGGAGCTTGGCGCCCACCGGCACGGGGGCGCGGAAGCGTACCCGGTCGACCCGGTGGTTGACGGCCTGGGCGACACCGCTGACCTCGAGCACCTCCGCGCTGAGCGCGGAGAGGAGCGACAGGGTCAGGAACCCGTGCGCGATGGTGGTGCCGAACGGGCCTTCGGCCGCTCGGGCCTGATCGACGTGGATCCACTGGTGGTCGTCGGTGGCCTCGGCGAAGAGGTCCACCTGGCGCTGGCTGATCCGACGCCAGTCGCTCAACCCCAATGGGCCGATGTGGTCCGCCAGTTGACCCAGGGTGGGGCGCAGGGGGGTCACCTGACGGCCGGGGCGTGCGCGGGGCGGTCGCCGACTGCGTGGGCTCCGCCGTCGACGTGGATGATCTCCCCCGTGGTGGCCGGGAACAGGTCGGACAGCAGCGCCACACAGGCGTTGGCCACCGGCCGGAAGTCCCGGGAGTCCCACCCCAGCGGCGCCCGCTCGGACCAGCCGCCGTCGAAGGTGCCGGAGCCGTCCCCCGACGGGGAGATGCTGCGCGCCGCCAGGGTGCTCAGCGGTCCGGCCGCGACGAGGTTCACTCGGATCCCCCGCTGCCCGAGGTGCGAGGCGAGGTAGCGGGAGCAGGACTCGAGACCGGCCTTGGCCACGCCCATCCAGTCGTAACCCGACCAGGTCCGGCCGGCGTCGAAGTCGAGGCCCACCACCGAGCCGCCGCGGCCCATCAGGGGCAGCAGCGAGGTGGTGAGGGCCTGGAGGGAGTAGGCGGAGACATGGAAGGCGGTGGCCGCATCCTCCCAGGTGGTGTCGAGGAACCTGCCGTCCAGCGCCCCGGGCGGAGCGTACGCGACCGAGTGGAGCACCCCGTCGATCCGTCCGGCGTGCTCGCGGACCCGGTCGGCCAGGGTGTCCAGCTGCTCCCGGTCGGTGACATCGAGCTCCACCACCGGCGCGGGCTCCGGGAGCCGTTTGGCGATGCGCCGGACCAGGGACAGCCGGCCGAATCCGGTGAGGATCACCCCGGCCCCCTGCTCCTGGGCCTCGCGGGCGACGTGGAAGGCGATCGAGGACTCGGTGATCACACCGGTGACCAGCAGCGTCTTGCCCGTCAGCAGACCCATCAGTGCCCCATTCCGATTCCGCCGTCCACCGGGATGACCGCGCCCGTGACGTACCCCGCCTCGCGGCTCGTCAGGAACCGGACGGCGGCCGCCACCTCGTCCGGTCGGCCGAAGCGGCGCAGGGGGACCTGGCCGGCGGCTTCCTTCCGCAGCTCCTCGGGGAGGGCCGCGGTCATGTCCGTCTCGATCCAGCCCGGCGCCACGACGTTCACGGTGATGTCCCTGCCGCCCATCTCGCGGGCCAGCGAGCGTCCCAGTCCGATCAGTCCGGCCTTGGCCGCGGCGTAGTTGGCCTGTCCGGCCGAGCCGGACAGGCCCGAGGTGGAGGAGATCAGCACGACGCGTCCGTGGCGTCGCCTGACCATGCCGCGCAGGGCCCGGCGGACGACGCGCGCCGTTCCCAGCAGGTTGGTCTCCACCACGGCGCCGAGGTCGTCGTCCGACATGGTGATCAGCAGGCCGTCCCGGGTGATGCCCGCGCTGGCGACCAGGACCTCGACCGGGCCGAACTCCGCCTCGACCTGCTTGAAGGTCTGCTCGACCTGCTCGGGGTCGGTGATGTCGCAGCGCACCGCGTGGATCCCGTCGGGCGGAGGGTCGTTCCGGTACGTGGCCACCACCGTCTCACCCGCTTCGGACAGGGCCCGGACGGTGGCGAGGCCGATTCCTCGGTTCCCTCCGCTGACCAGGGTTGTGCGTCCCAGCATGAAAATCGCTCCCCCGTAATGTCGACTCGTCTCGGATGCGCGTGTTCCGCATCGTGCCGAGATGCATAGCTCTCCGGCAGAAGGTGACGGCCGCGTCGCGAGTGTTACTGGAGATCAACGGAATTGAAGATCGTCAGCTGCGGGACCCGGATTCACATGGAAAGCCCGCCGCACTCATCCCCCCGTGAATTCACCGTTGCGGGGAATCCGATTCGGCCGGCTCGGTGACAGCGCTCACCCCGTCGGTGATATGGATTGTGGATCTAAGCAGAGGCCCAAGAGGGTGTCAAGCAGTCCCCAGTTCCACGCAAGGCATCACGGAACAATATTGATCAAGAAACCGACTACCGGCCGGTAGTGCGGATCAAAGTGTTCCGGATACTCGGCGCAGGATTTTGTTGACATGGTCGGATCGGCCTACATAGGCTGCGCCCAGGCGGCTAATCAAGGCTCCCCCTCGGGGCGCCCGGGCTGCCAACGGGGATTCATCGGAGGGCAAGGGGCATTGTCCCGCAGACGCACGTGGGCACACGCGTTCCATTGCGCATGCTTACGCGTTGAATGTCTGACTTGCTTCCAGATTTCGGGGGACCGGCAAGGCCTTCCCCCCTGAGCTCATCCTTCCGCTCCCTGTCGTGCCTGATCCTGCTCAACACGCACACGGGAAGGAAGAGTAGTCAGCACATGCCAGCAAAGCTCTTATCCATGGATTCCGTGCAGACTCGGTCCCAGTTACAGGGCACGGCGTTACGTGTGGCGGATGTGCTGCGGGAGCACGGCGTGCGCCCCGGTGACAGGGTCGTTCTCAAGGCGGGCAACTCCGCCGGATTCGTCGCCGTCCTTCTCGGGCTCATGCACAGGGGAGCCTCGGTCGCTCTGCTCGACCAGCGGCAGCGGACGGAGGACAGCGGCCGGGCCGCCGAGCAGGCCAGGGCCCGGCTCGCGGTCGTCGACGACGACGCGCCTCCCGTCCCCGGGCCGGGCCGGCTCTACGTCTACGAGCTGCTGGCCGCCGCCGCGGAACGCCGGCCCGCGGACGAACAGATCCGCTTCGACCGCTGGGAACGGCTGCCGGACGCCCTGATCGCCTGGTCCTCGGGCTCGACCGGCGAGCCGAAGGGCACCGTGAAGTCCGGGCGGTCGGTGCTGCGCAACGTGCGACGCACCATCGAGTTCATGGGCTACCGGGCCGATGACGTGTTCCTTCCTCTTCTTCCCTTCTCCCACCAGTACGGACTGTCCATCCTGCTGGCCGCCTGGCTGGCCGACGCCTCGCTGGTGGTCGCCCCCTACCGGCGGCTGGACCGCGCGGTACGGATGGCCGGGCAGGCCGGCGTCACGGTCGTCGACGCCACACCGGCCACCCACAGGAGCCTGATCAACCTGGTCGAGCGCCGCCCGGAGCTGGCCCTGGACCTCGCCAGCGTGCGGATGTACTGCACCGGCGGCGCTCCGCTGGACCGCGCGGCCGCCGACCAGTTCGCCAAGACGTTCCAGCTGCCCCTGCTCGATGGTTACGGCAGCACCGAGATGGGCAACATCGCCGCCGCGACGCCCGACAACCCGGTCGGGGCCGGCCGGCTGTTCCACGGCGTCGAGGTGCTGATAACCGACGACGACGCCGTCCCGTTGCCCCCGGGCGCGGTCGGCGAACTCCGCATCCGTACGCCTGACTCGTTCAGCGGCTATCTGAGCCCCGGCGGTGAAGTCATCCCGGAGAGACCCGAGTGGTACCGGCCCGGGGACCTCGGCACGCTGGACGGCGCCGGCAATCTCTTCGTACTCGGGCGTAAGTCCGCCGTACACCGCATGGGGTACACCCTCTATCCCGACATCATCGAGCGCAAGGCAGCCGAGTGCGGGGCTCCGCTGAAGATCGTTCCGCTGCCCGACGAGCGGCTGGGAAGCCGGCTCGTATTCCTGGTCGAGGACCCCCGGGGCGGTATGCCGCAGTATTGGCGCGAGCGTATCTGCGAACTCCTTCCGACCTACGAGCAGCCGAACAGGGTCGTTGTGGTCGAAAAATTCCCGCTCAACCACAACGGAAAGACTGATCCGCGCCGCATGCTGAGGCTGGCGGAATCCGCAGTCGACGAGAGAAACGAAACCGCAGACACCCTTTCCCTCTGACCGGCACGCTTCGTCGAAAGGGTTCTTACCGATGGGATTTCAGGTGGGCTCAAAACCGCAGGAACGACGACGCGTGGTCATCACCGGCTATGGAGCAATTACGCCGGTCGGGCTGACGGTGGACGAGTTCTGGGCGTCGCTCGTCGACGGACGCAGCGGAATCTCGGACATCGAGGGCTTCGACGCGTCCGACCTGCCCGTCCGCATAGGGGCCGAGGTCAAGGAATTCGACCCCGGCGTCTATATGCCGCACAAGGTGTCACGCCGTATCGACGTCAGCACGCAGTACGGCCTCGCGGCGGCGATGCAGGCGGTCCAGCAGGCCAAACTGGAGGTCGACGAGGAACTGGCCCCCCGGGTCGGCGTCTACGTCGGTTCCTCGGCCGGCCCCGCCACGATGAACTACGACACCACCATCAAGCTGCACGAACGCGGCGCCCGTGCCGTCAGCCCGTTCTTCTTCGCCACCAGCGGTTCGGAGAGTTCGGCCGGGGAGATCGCGCTGTGGCTCGGCGCCTGCGGACCGTCGGCGAGCCTGACCACCGCCTGCGCCTCGGGGGCCACCTCCATCGGCGAGGCGATGCGGCTGATCCAGTTCGGTGTGGCCGATGTGATGGTGGCCGGCGGCACCGAGGCCCCCGTCACCCGTCTCAACATCGCCGCAGCGGCGGCCTGCCGGGCGCTGTCGCGTCGCAACGACGACCCCGCCCGGGCCTGCCGCCCGTTCGACAAGGACCGGGACGGGTTCGTCATGGGGGCCGGGGCGGGCGTCCTCGTCCTGGAGGAGGCCGAGCACGCCCGGGCGCGGGGCGCCCGCATCCTCGCCGAGCTGGTCGGATACGGGGCCACCACCGACGCGTACCACCTCACCGCCCCGCACCCCGAGGGGCTGGGCACCAAGCGGGCCATGCGGATCGCCCTGGAGTCGGGAGGTCTCCGGCCCGAGGACGTCGACTACGTCAACGCCCACGGCACCAGCACCGAACTCAACGACAGGAGCGAGGTCGCGGCCCTCCGGGACGTGCTGGGCGAACGCGCCCTCCAGATCCCGATCAGCTCCACCAAGTCCATGACCGGCCACCTCATCTCGGGAACCGGCGCGGTCGAGCTGATCGCCTCGGTGCAGGCGATCAACCACGGTGTCGTGCCTCCCACGCTCAACTGCGAGGTCCCGGAGGACGACCAGCTCAACTTCGTGCCGTCCGTGGCCCAGCAGTGGGACACCGACGTCGTGATGAGCAACTCATTCGGATTCGGCGGGCACAACGCGGTACTCATCGTCCGTCGCTGGGAACAGGAAGGATCCAGTGCCACACATGCGGCATGAATCTCATGTACAGGAGACCTCGTTCCACGCCGGAGGCAAGGGGTACAACGCCCGGCGCGCGCTGAACGTGGGAGACGTTGTCTCCCCGCTGACCGGCAAGATCAGGGTCGGGGAGCCCACCGTGTACAGCGTCCAGGTCTCCCGGGACGAGCACCTCGACCCCGAGAACCTCCACTTCCTGAACCACTCCTGCGTGCCCAACACCTTCCTCGACACCAAGGCGAGCCATGTGATCGCCATCCGGCCGATCGCCGAAGGCGAGCCGCTCAGCTTCTTCTACCCCTCCACCGAGTGGGAGATGGGCAACCCCTTCTCCTGCGAGTGCGGCACCGCCGCCTGCCTCGGCACCATCACCGGCGCGTCCGCGCTGCCGGCCTCGGTCCTGGAGCGCTACGCCCTCAACGCCCACATCCGGGAGCTGATCGCGGAACGCGACGGCGTGGAGGCGCTCGTCACCGACTGACCGCACCACCAGAACGCCCGTGTCCCGGCGCTCGCGCCGGGACACGGGCGTACCGACCACGGGGGGAATCATGGCCACCGGCGGAGAGCTGCTGGTCTCGGCGCTGCGCGCCAACGGCGTCGAGGCGGTTTTCGGAATACCCGGCACGCACAACCTGGAGATCTACCGGCACCTCGGCCCCGGCCGGCTGCGCGTCGTCACGCCCCGCCACGAGCAGGGCGCCGGATACGCGGCGGACGGGTACGCCCGGGTCACCGGACGCCCCGGTGTGGTGGTGACCACCAGTGGGCCCGGTCTGCTCAACGCCGCGGCCGCGGCCGGCCAGGCGTACTCGGACTCCGTACCGCTGCTGATCATCTCGCCCGGCATGCCCCTGGACCACGACCGGGGGTCCGGGCTGCTGCACGAGGTCAAGGACCAGTCGGCGGCGCTGGCCTCGGTCTGCGCACGGAGCCGACGGGTCCGGACCCTGCCCGAGATGGTTCGCGTACTGGCCGGCATGTTCACGGACTTCGCACTCGGCCGGCCCCGCCCGGTCCATCTTGAGGTCCCCTACGACCTGCTCGCCCGCACCGCGGACATCACCGTGCCACCCGCGGTGCGGGCGCTGCCCGCGGCTCCGTCGGAGGCAGCGGTACGGGCCGCCGCGGCGACCCTGTCCGAGGCCCGGCGGCCGGCCCTGGTGGTGGGCGGCGGGGCCCGGGGCGCGGTCGCCGACGTGCGCGCGCTCGCCGAACTCCTCGGCGCGCCGACGGTGACCACCGCCAACGGCAAGGGCGTGTTCCCGGAGAGCCATCCGCTCTCGCTCGGCGCCGGGCTGCACCTGCGCGAGGTGCGCAGGTTCCTGCACGGCGCGGACGCCGTCCTGGCGGTCGGCACCGAACTCGCCGAGACCGACTCCTGGGACGAGCCGCTCCGCTTCGGCGGCCGGCTGGTCCGGGTCGACCTCGACCCGGACCAGCTGCACCGGCCGTTCGCCGCGCACCCCCTGGCCGGTGACGCGGCGACCGTCCTGGCCGGACTGCGGCGGGCCATCGGCCCCCGGTCGGCGGCCCGGCCCCCGGACGTGAGGGCGGCCCGGTCCGCCGTCACCGCGTACGGCGAACGCTGGCGGCCGATCGTCGAGGCCCTGCGGGCGGCGCTCCCCGAGGACACCGTGCTCGTCAACGACAGCGCGCAGGTCTGCTACTTCGGGGCGCTGACCGGCTTCGCCGTGGAAGGCCCCGGCCGGTTCCTCTATCCGACCGGCTTCGGCACCCTCGGGTACGCGCTGCCCGCGGCCATCGGCGCGGGCATCGGCGCACCGGAACGCCCGGTGGCCGTGCTCACCGGTGACGGCGGACTCCAGTTCACGGTCAACGAACTGGCGACGGCGGTGGAAGCCGGCCGGCCGCTCCCCGTGGTGGTGGTGAACAACGGTGGCTACGGCATGATCCGCCAGGAGATGGCGGAACGGGGCTGCCCCCCGGTCGGCGTCGACCTGCACGGCCCGGACTTCCCGGCGCTGAGCCGGGCCTACGGCGGTGCCGGGGCGCACGCCGCGAGCCCCGCCGAGCTGCGGGACGCCGTCGCGAAGGCCCTCACCACACCCGGGCCCACCGTCATCGAGGTCCCCGAGCCGCCCGGCTGACGCCTCATCCCGTCGGCCCGTCCAGCCATCCGCCCGACAGCTCCGGAGGAACCGTGAACCGAACCCCCTATCTTCAGCTGACCTGGTCCGACGAGCAGACCGACGCACAGGGCTATCTGGTGATCGACCGGCTGCTGCGCGGCGTCGCCAGCGGCGGTCTCAGGATGCGCCCCGGCTGCACGCTGTCCGAAGTCACCGAACTGGCCCGGACCATGACGCTCAAGGAGTCGCTGGTCCACCAGCCCGGCGACCGGTACCTCCCCTTCGGCGGCGCCAAAGGAGGTATCGACTTCGACCCGTCGAGCCCGGAGGCGCCGGGTGTCCTGACCCGCTTCCTCGGTGCGGTCAGCCCCCTGGTGGAGACGTACTGGGCACTCGGCGAGGACCTGGGCACCCAGCAGCAGGACATCGACGCGGCGGTGACCGCCGCCGGGCTGCGCTCCTGTGTCCACCCGGCGCTCCGCCACGTGCCCGACGGCGCGGAGGCGGGACTGCGCCGGATCGACGACGCCTTCGCGGTCCGGGTCGACGGGCTCGGCCTGGGCGACACGGTCGGCGGCTACGGCGTGGCCCAGGCGGTGCTGGCCACCCTGGCGGAGACCGACGAGAACCCGGTGGGACTCACCGCCGTGGTGCAGGGCTTCGGATCGATGGGCGGCGCCGCGGCGCGCTATCTGGCCCGCGCGGGCATGCACGTGGTCGCCGTCGTCGACCGGGACGGCGTGGTGGCCGACCCGGACGGCCTGGACGTGGAGACGCTGCTGGCCCGTCGCAGCCCCGAGGGTCTGGTCGACCGCGACCGGCTGCCCTCCGGCGCCCGGCTGCTGCCGCGCGAGGAGTGGCTGTCGGTGGCGTCGGACGTCCTGGTCACCGCCGCCGCCTCCTACGCCGTGGACGACGCCAACGAGGGCGATGTGCGCTGCGGGTACCTCGTCGAGGCGGCCAACGTCTCCGTACTCCCGAGTGCCGAGAAGGCCCTGCTGGAGCGCGGGGTGATCGTGGTCCCGGACTTCCTCGCCAACTTCGCGGCGAACAGCTGGTGGTGGTGGACCCTCTTCGGGGACGTCAGCGCGGACGCGGGCGAGGCCCTGGCGAAGATCGACAAGACCATGTGGCGGCTCGTCGAGGACGTCTTCGCCGAGGTCCGCGCCACCGGTCTGAGCCCCCGGGAGGTGGCGAGCCGCCTCGCGGAGCGCAACCACGCCCACTTCCGGGGCCTTTCGGACTGAGCGGCTACGCTCCGGTCCCCTTCGCCCGGGCCCCGCCCGCCCGACGTGGCGCGGCCGGGCGGCCGGGGGCCGTCCACCGGGCCAGCCGCCTGACCCCGAAGGCAGCCGCGTGTACGCCGAGGATGCCCAGCGGGAACATCATGGCGCTGCTCACCACGTTCCGCGTGCCGACCTCCCGGAGCACTCCGCCGCGCCGCAGCTCACGCCAGGCCCAGAGTGAGAACGGGGCGACAACCAGCGGGGTGGTGACCACGCCGGGCGTGTAGCGGCGCAGGGCGGCGCTCTGGGCGACGTGGGAGACCGCGTGCAGCCCGAATCCGGCCAGCACGGTCTGGAAGAACGGCGACCGTCCCCCGGTCCTGGCTCCGTCGGCCGACGCGGCGCCGACCACCAGACCCATCAGGCCGATGGCGGTGGCCGCGTGCCCGGGTGTCACGCTCATCGCGGACCACACCCGTTCGGGAACCTTCGGGTGGCTCTCCCGCAACCGGTCCACCTGGGCCGAGGCCCAGGCGGGCATGGTGGCCAGCTCCTCCAGGTCGTGCACCGCGAAGGCGGCCAGCAGCCCCCAGGTGACCGCCGGAGCAACGCCCCCGGACTCCGCTCCGTGCTCAGACATCCCGCTCCCGAAAGTCCGCCGTCTCCCCGACCGGTACGCCGGGCTCGGCCTGCTCGGCCTGCTCGGCCTGACCGTCCGTCCCGACGGACACCGTGCCCAGGGACCCGTTCACGGTAAGTTCCTGCCCGTCCGACACGGCGGAGAGCACGCCCGGCACGCCGACCACCGCCGGAATGCCGTACTCCCGGGCCACCACGGCGCCGTGCGAGTTCACCCCGCCGGTCTCCAGCACCACGCCGCCCGCCGTGAGGAACAGCGGGGTCCACCCCGGGTCGGTCGACGGCGCGACCAGGATCTCTCCCGGCCGCAGGTTGACGCCCACCGGGTCGTACACCACCCGGGCCGGTCCGGTGGCGGTGCCGGCCGAGGCGGGCGCGCCGAGCAGGGTGCCGTCGTCCGCGGGGGCGAGGGTGGGTTCCGTGCCGTCGGAGAGCAGCACCCGGGGTACGTGCCGGCGCAGGCCCTCCCGGGCGAACTCCTCGCGTCGCGGCCCGATCCGGTCGCGTACGTCCGTCCCCGCCAGGGCCTGCGCGATCTCGGGCAGTTCGAGGAAGCAGATGTCCTCGGCCGCGTCGAGCCGTCCGTCGGCGGCCAGCTCCTCGCCGACCAGGAGCAGTTCGCGCCGGGCCTGTGCCATCAGCAGGACGGAGTAGAACTTGGTGACCTCGCGCAGCCCCAGCAGCTGCCGGGCGCGCCGGATACCGAAGCGGACCACGGCCGCCGGCAGCCTGCCGTGCCTCCGGGCGCGGGCGACGAGTTCTCCCGTGGTCCGCTCGGCCAGTTCCGCGCCGTCGGTGAACTGCTTCTCGGGCGAGGCGGCCTCCGAGGTCAACGCCAGGTAGCCGGCGAGGACGCCGAACAGGTGGGCCGGGGCATCGGTCCACCGGGGCGCGCCGACGTCGATCTCGGCCACCGCCCGGTGGCCGAACTCGTCGAGGAAGGCCTTCAGCCCCTGCTGGACCACGGGGGGCAGGGTGCCGTCCCGGTACGCCCTCAGCAGTTCGCCGGCGGAGGCGTCCTGAAGCAGGCGGGCGGCGTCCGGCCGCTGCCGGATCCGGTCGGCGAGCTGCCACAGGGCGAGGTCCATCTCGGTGGTGACGTTGTGGGGCAGGCCGCGCAGCAGCGCCAGGCCCTCCTCCTCGGTCACCTCCTGCCCCAGCTGCTTCAGGGCGATCCCGAGGGCCGCGCCTCCGACGGCCGGGATGGGCACCATGCGGGGGAAGATCGCGGGGATCCCCTCCAGCAGGATGCGCCGCGCGGTCTCCAGGCGCTGCTGGGGCCGGACGGCCTCCGGGAGCACGAAGCGCTCCACCTGCCGGGCGCCCACCCGGGCGACCCGGTCGCGGGCCGCGGCGGGCCGGATCACCGCCTCGGCCACCCGCAGCGGCACCCCTGCGCGGACGGCGATCCGACCGAGCCGTCTGATCAGTCCGGCTCTGGACGGGTTGGTCAGCGCGAAGCGGGGGTCGTCGAAGAGTTCGTCGACGAGCTTGGCCGTCTGGTTGTCGACCATCTTGAGCAGGCCGGGGAGCGCGGCGCGGCCACCCGCCCCGCGCAGGGCGGTGGTGATGTCCAGGAACATGCGGTTGCCGGACTCGGCGTAGGCGCTGGGGCCCTTGTACGGGTCGGGGACGGGCAGTCCGGCGAGCCGTGCCATGCCGGAGGCGACCAGCCGCAGGCTGGACAGCCCCACCGGGGTCAGCGGTCCCTGGATGCCCTGCCAGACCATGCTGTAGCAGAAGTAGGCCCGGACCTCCTCGTCCCCGCGCGCGTTGGTGACGGGAAGCGGGTAGAGCGTGGTGACGGCACGGGACTGGGTGAGCCAGAACCGGCCGTCCGCGTCCAGCGCCCATTCGACGTCCTGCGGGCTGCCGAAGAGCCGCTCGACCTTTCGGCCGAGGGCGACCAGCGCGCGCAGCTCGCCCTCGTCGAGGCAGGCGTCGGCCGCCGGTCCGGGGCCGGCGGATTCGACCTGCTCCGTGCCGCCGCCCGGCAGGGGGCGGATCGCGAACTGCTTGTCGCCGAGCCGGCGCTCGACCACCTCGTCCGTGTCGGTGTCCACGACGAAGTGGTCGGGGTTGACCGCGCCGGAGACCACGGCCTCGCCCAACCCGGGGGCGGCATCGACGGTGACCCAGTGGCGTCGTCCCGAGACCGGGTCGGCGGTGAACATCACGCCGGCCGCCCGCGCGCCGGCCATCCGCTGGACGACGACGGCCAGCCGTACGCTGCGGTTGTCGATGCCGTTGGTGGCGCGGTAGGTGACCGCCCGGTCCGTCCACAGGGAGGCCCAGCAGCGGCGGACGGCGTCGAGGACCGCCTGCTCGCCCACCACGTTGAGGAAGGTGTCCTGCTGGCCGGCGAAGCTCGCCGACGGCAGGTCCTCGGCGGTCGCGGACGACCGCACCGCCACGGGGACGTCGTCCCCCAGCTCCCGGTAGGCGGCCGTCACGGCCTCGGCGACGACGTCCGGGACAGGGGCGCCCAGTACGGCCTCGCGGATCCGCTCCGCGCCTTCGGCGAGCGTCGCGGTGTCGCCGGCCGGGACGTCGGACAGTTTGTCGACCAGCACGGCGAACCGGGGTTCCTCGGTCACCCGGCGGTAGGCCTCGGTGGTGACGCACACACCGTCCGGCACCTGCATGCCCGCGGCGATCAGCACTCCCAGGTTGACGGCCTTCCCGCCGACGAGCGCCGACGTGCCGGAGCCGATCCGGTCCAGCGCGACGACCAGGGGCGACCGGCCGTCGGCCGGGGGTGCCATGCCCGCCGGGTGTACCTCACTCATGATCCTCTGTGCCTTCCGTCGCGCCAGGGAGTCATACCAGTGCAGCGCCCGGGCGCGGGGCGGTCATCGTGGTCGCCCCGCAGGAATTTCCGTACCCCCGCCCGCGAGGGCGTCGTCGTCGCTCTCCGGGGACTCGTCGTCGAACCGCCGCAGGGCCTCGGGCAACTGGCTCCTGCCGCGGATGCCGAGCTTGCGGTAGGCGCTCGTCAGGTGCGCCTCCACCGTCCGGCGGGCGAGATACAGGTGCTCGGCGATCTCCTGGTTGGTGGCACCGTTCGCGGCCAGCCGGGCCACCCGCCACTCCGCCGGGGCGAGCGGTGAGGGTCCGCCCGAGCGGCTGACCCGGGGCCGGCCGCCGACGGCCAGCAGTTCCTCCCGGATCCGCCCGGCCAGCCGGTCCGCCTCGCACTGCCCGGCCAGCCGGTACGCCTCCGTCAACGCGTCCCGGGCCGGGTCGTGGGAGCGCCGGGACCGGTGCAGTCCGCCCTGTGCCAGCAGGGTGCGGGCCGACTCCAGCGGGAACCTCCGGTCCGCCAGCAGCGACAGCGACTCCTCGACGTCGGCCAGGCCCCGGTCGCCGCCGCGCAGCACGCCGCGTCGGCGCAGGGCCACCGCCAGGGCGCGCGGCGCGCCCCAGGCGCGGGCCAGCCGGACCTCCTCGTCGGCGAGCGGGTGCGCCTCGTCGGCCCGGCCGAGGCGGGCCAGGGCCAGCGCCGCCGCGGACCGCCAGGGCGACATCGCCGGGTTGAGGCAGCCGATGGCGGTCAGCCGCCGTCCGGCCTCCAGCAGGTCCGCCAGCCCCCCGCTCACATCGCCCTCGACCACGCGCAACCGTCCCCGGCCCGCGAGAGCCAGGTCCGCGACCCACAGCCGGGGGAACTCCCCGCCCGGCTCGCCCACGAGCGGTCCGAAGGCCGGCGCCGGTTCCCCGCCGCACTCCTCGGCCAGCCGCATGGCGACGATGGACGGACCGGCCGCCCACACGTCCCAGGGGCGCTCGCGGGCCAGGCCGACCGCGGTGGCGGTGAGCCTCCGGGCCTCGGCCAGCCGGCCCGCGTTCACCGCGGCGAGGGCGTGCAGCCACAGCGCCGTGTACCGCGGCTGGGGGGCGTTCCACCGCTCCGCCTCCTCGGCGGCCCGCCCGAACACGCGCTCCGCCGCCGTCAGGTCGTCCGCCCACAGCAGGATCGACCCGATGGCCAGCCAGCCCATGCTGCTCTCGTCGGTCGGTTCGGGCCCGCTGGACAGGGCGTCGTGGATGCCGCCGACCAGTTCGCCGGATGTGCGGCAGGCGAAGGCCCCGGCGAGCGCCCGTGAGGCCCGGGAGAGCCGCACCGCGCGGGCGGGAAGCAGCGGGGCCTTCTGCCGCGGTGCGCCGGTCCAGTCGCTCTCGCCGACGGACTGGTGGCGGGCGCGGGCGATGTCGTCGTCGCTGAGGACGAGGAAGAACAGTTCGGCGGCCGCGCGCCGGACCAGCTCGTGGCCGCTGCGCAGCGGGGTACGCTCCAGCTCGGCCCACAGGACGCGGTGGCCCTCGGCCGCCTGCCCGGTGATCGCCAGGGCATGGGTGAGCCGCAGGGTCCACAGCAGCCGCTCCTGCGGGGAGCCGGCCCCGGCCACCGCGGGCCGCAGGTGCTCCACGGCGGACCGGGGGTCCCGGTACAGCTCCGCGAGCCCCAGGTCGGCCAGGATCTCCGCCCGGTCCTCGTCGGCCGGCGGCTCCTCCAGTGCGCGCTGCAACAGGCGGGCGGCGTACGGGTAGCGGCCCGCGGCCAGCATGCGGCGACCGGAGGCCTGGAGGATCTCCACGTGCCGGGCGTCGCCCTCCGGGAGAACGGCCAGCAGATGCCCGGCCGCCTCGTTCAGCGCCTCGGGCCGGCCGACCAGCACCCTGGCGGCCAGGCTCTCCGCGCGGTGCCGCTCCGAGGGGCTCAGCCGCGCTCTGACGGCCCGGCGCAGCACCTCGGGTCCGATCAGCACACCGTCGGGGCCGACCTCCAGATAGCCCAGCCGCTCCAGGAGGGCCAGGGTGTCGGCGGACTCGGCGGGCTCCAGGTTCAGCAGCCGGGCGGCCTGCCGGGCCGGCACCGGGTTGCGTAACACCGACAGGGCTCTCAGCGCCCGCGCCGCGGCCTCGCCGTGCCAGGCGGCGCGGGACAGGGCGGCGGTGGCCACTTCGGACGGTGCGCATCGCCGTACCGCATCTTCGGGCGTCTCCCCGGCCGGGGCGCGGGAGGCCGTCCGCAGCGCCTCGACGACCAGGCCCGGCACCCCGCCCGTCACGTCGAGGCAGGCATCCACCACCGCGTCTCCGTCGTCGTCCAGGAACTCCCATGCGAGCGCGGCCACTTCGCCCCGGCCCAGCGCGGGGGGCGACCACCGCAGCCGTCGGGGCGCGTTCACCACGTCGATGAGCAGCTGTTCGGCGCCGGACCACTCCGCGGGGTCGACCGAGACGGCCAGCAGCACGGGCAGCTGGTGCAGCCTGCGTACCAACTGGCCCAGGAGCCGCAGGGATGGGGCGTCGCACCAGTGGACGTCGTCGACGGCGAGCACCAGGGGCCGCTCGGCCGCCCGCTCCGCGATCAGCCAGTACAGCCGCTGAAGGGTCTCCCAGGGGTCGCCCTCGCGCACGGCGGCGAACCAGTGCTCGTCCCGGAGCACGAGCCGGTTCCGCACGGGCGACTCGCCGGCGGGCCAGGGGAGCGCGTCGAGCAACTGCCGTACCAGGCCCCAGTCGAAGGACGCCTCTTCCCGCCCGCACCGCACCAGGGCGGCGTCCATCCGCTCCCGCCGCCGCGCGGACGCCACCAGGCGCTCCAGAGCGGTGCTGCGCCCGTGGCCCGGCCCGCCCTCCACGACCAGCAGCCGCGACTCCCCCCGCTCCAGCTCGTCCAGCAGCTCGCCGGTGCCACCGGGGCCGACGGGGTTCCGTCCCTCCTGCGTACCCTCACCGTGCTCTTCGAACATGACGGCACGCTATACGGTCCCCGCGCCCCACCTCGCCGGATATGACGGTTAGTTCGCGTACCGGTACGCGTAGCCGCCGCGGTGGCCGCCGGGAGATACCTGTGGACGGTCGGTTTCGGCCGCCGCCTGACGACCACCGGGAGGGGACCGCAGTGGAGGAGATCAGCCTCAGCGCCGAGCAACGCAAGCTGGTGCTGTATCACCGGCTCTATCCGGGGGACACCGCGTTCACCCTGGCGCACGCGGAGCGCATCCGCGGGGAGTTCGACGCGGAGCGGCTGCGGGACGCCCTCGAGCACATCCTGTCCGAGAGCGTCGGACTGAACCTGGTCTTCCGGCAGGGGGCCTCGGGCGAGGCCGGCCACCGGCACCCCGGGCGGCCGGTCGTCAGGATCCTGGACGCCCCCGCGGGCCTCGACGCCGAGGCGGAGGCGGCCGCCGTGGCGGCGGAGATCGGGCGCACGGCGGAGCGGCCGCGGACGCCGGACGAGTGGCCGCAGTACGAGGTGACGCTCTACCGCGGGCGTCACGCCGGGTATCTGGGCGTGGTCTGCTCTCACCTGGTGAGCGACGCGATCACGATGTTCAACATCGCGGAGATGGCCTCGCAGCTGTACCAGGGGCGGCAGTTGGACCCGGAGTATCTGGCCGGGCTGCGCCACCAGCCGATGAACACCATGAGCCCGCACCGGACGGCGGCCGCCGTGAGCGCGTACCGGAAGCTGCTGAGCGGGGTGTCCCGGCTCTCCCACGAGGAGCTGACCGAGAAGCGCCGGGCCGACGGGGCGCTGCCCGGAGTGGTCCGGCAGATCCCGTTGCCGCCGGACCTCGACACGGCCCTGCGCGCCAGTGAGCTGACCGTGCAGGCGGGGGCGTACACCGTGTTCCTCGCGGCGCACGCCGTGGTCATGTCGGCCCTCACCGGCCGGCCGGACGTGGTGGTGGGCGTGCCGCTGGCGACCCGGCGCAACTGGCAGCAGATGTTCGCGCTCGGGTACTTCATCAACACCCATCCGCTGGCGCTGAACCTGGAGACCATCCCCACCTTCGCGGACCTTTGCGACGTCATCGCGGTGCGGATCCGCACCATGCTCCGGCACAAGCTGCTCGACCTCACGGAGCACGCCCCGCAGGTGTTCGAGGGGCGCCGGACACCGGCCCTCCAGATGGACAACGCGATCACCCACTACCGCAAGGCCTATCCGCTGGACCTGCCGGGCTGCACCACCGACACCCTGTTCGTGCCGCGGACCCTGGTGCGCTACCCGCTGGCGGTCAACGTCCGCGAGGGCGACCAGGGCTTCAGCCTCGGCATCGAGTACGCCGACCGCCTGGCCCCGGCGGATCCCGCGGCGATGCTGATCAGCGTCCTGCGCACGGCGGTGGCCGATCCGCCGGCGCAGCTGTCCCGGATACCGGTGCTGAGCCCGGAGGCCGACCGCGGCCTGGACGACCTGGTCAACGACTACCGGCCGCAGCACAAGCCCGACACCGTCGACGCCTGGTTCTCCGCCACCGCCCGTGAGCACCCCGGGCGGACGGCGGTCACCGACGGAGCGGGGGAGTGGACCTACGCCGAGCTGGACGGCGCGGTCTCCCGGGTCGCCGACGCGCTCGACGCGGGCGGCCACAAAGAGCACGTGGCCGTGGCCCTCCCGCGCGGCCGGGAGCTCATCGCCGTACTCCTGGGGGTGCTGCGCTCGGGACGGACGTATGTACCGCTGGACCCGGACGCACCCGCCGGGCGGCTGCGGCACATCCTGGGCCAGTTCGGGACCATCACCGTGGTCGCCGACAAGGAACTGCCGGGCTCGGAGAACCAACGCCGCCTCGCGCCGGACCAGTTGCTGGCAGAACAGCACGACCGGCCGGACCGGGAACGGGCCCGCCGGGGCCCGTCCCGCGACGACGTGGCCTACATCATCTTCACCTCCGGGTCGACGGGCGCCCCCAAGGGCGTGGAGGTCACCCACCACAACGTGACGCGGCTCTTCGCCGCCTCGTCGGAGCACTACGACTTCGACGAGAACGACGTCTGGTGCCTGTTCCACTCGTACGCCTTCGACTTCGCGGTCTGGGAGATGCTGGGCGCCCTGCTGCACGGCGGCCGGCTCGTCGTGCCGGACGAGGAGACCATCCGTTCGCCCCTCGGCTTCGCCAGGCTGCTCGCGGACCAGGGCGTCACGGTCCTCAACCAGACTCCGTCGGCCTTCCGCAGGCTCACCGAAGTCCTCGACGCTCAGACGGCAGCCGACCTCCGGGTGCGCTGGGTGGTCTTCGGCGGCGAGGCGCTGCGCCCCGGCACCGTGGGGCCCTGGACGGCGCTGATGGGGAGCCGGGCCCGGCTGGTGAACATGTACGGCATCACCGAGACCACCGTGCACACCACGTTCCACGAGATCGACCCGGCCACCGTGGACGGCGAGGACAGCGGCGTGATCGGAAAGCCCCTGGCGGACCTGCGGATCGCCGTCGTCGACCGCAACCTGAACCGCTGCCCGGCCGGGGTGCCCGGCGAGATACTGGTGGCGGGCGACGGCGTGGCCCGCGGCTATCTCGGCCGTCCCGAGCTGACCGCCGAACGCTTCGTGACCGGCAGCCGCTACGGGGACCGGGTCTACCGGACGGGCGACCGCGGCTACGTCAGGCCGGACGGCCACCTGGTCTACCTGGACCGGATCGACCGCCAGGTCCAGCTGCGCGGCTACCGCGTGGAGCTGGGCGAGGTGGAGACGGCGCTGCGCGGCGCACCGGGCGTGAAGGACGTGCACGTCGCGGTGCACACGCCCGAGGGCAGCGAGCCGCTGCTCGCCGCGTGGCTCGTCGCGGAGGAGGACCCGCCGGACGAGGCGGCCCTGCGCAAGCTGCTGCTGGACCGCCTCCCGGTGTACATGCTTCCCGCTCTGTACGTACCGGTCGCGGAACTGCCGCTGACGGTGAACGGCAAGGTCGACGCGGCCGCGCTGCCCGCTCCGGCCGCCACCCCGGCCGACCCCGCGCCGGGCGTCGGGGACGGCATGACGCAGGCCGTCGCCCGGATCTGGGCCGAGGTCATCGGGCGCGACTCGGTCGGCCCGGACGTCAGCTTCTTCGACGCGGGCGGGACCTCGATGCACGTGGTCCAGGTCCATCGCAGGCTGACCCAGGAGTTGCAGGGCGCGCGGCTCGACATGGTCGAGCTGTTCGAGTACCCGACGCCCCGGCTGCTCGCCGCCCGCCTGAACCGGACGGACGCGGCGAACGCCCTCACCGGAACACGCCCCGGCGGGCGGGCCGTCACCCGCAGGGCGCCGGTGGGCGGCGACCGCAGGCGCGCGGCACGGGCCGCGGTCCGCGGCGGAGCACGCGGCACAGCGAAGGAGGAGACGACGGATGAGTGAACAAACCAGCGGCCAGGAGATGGCGGCGGCCGTGGTCGGCATGGCGGGCCGGTTCCCGGGCGCCGGGTCGGTGTCCGAGCTGTGGGAGAACCTGCTGGAGGGCAAGCGCTCCGTACGGCGGTTCACGGCCGAGGAGCTGCGCGAGGCGGGCGTGCCGGACGACCTGGCGCGGCACCCGTCCTACGTACCGATGGCCGCGGCCCTGGACGACATCGAGCTGTTCGACGCGGAGTTCTTCAACGTGCCCTCCAGCGAAGCCCGGTTGTCGGACCCGCAGCAGCGGCTGTTCCTGGAGACGTGCTGGGCGGCCCTGGAGGACGCGGGCCACCCGCCGGGCCGGTTCGACGGCAGGATCGGGGTGTTCGGCTCCAGCAGCATCAGTACGTATCTGCTGGGCCTGGTCGCCGCGGGCGAGGAACTGCCGCCCGACGGCATCAGCTACCCGCTGCTGCTCGGGAACGACAAGGACTTCCTCTGCACCAAGGTGGCCCACCGGCTGGGGCTGACCGGCCCGGCGGTCACCGTCCAGACGGCCTGTTCGTCCTCGCTCGTCGCCGTGCATCTCGCCGTGCAGTCGCTGCTGGCCGGCGAGTGCGACATGGCGCTGGCGGGCGGGGTGAGCATCAGCGTGCCGCAGCAGACCGGCTATCTGTACCGCGAGGGCGGCATCCTGTCGCCGGACGGCCGGTGCCGGGTCTTCGACGCGTCCGCCAACGGCACGGTGCGCGGCAGCGGTTGCGGGGTCGTCGTGCTGCGCCGGGTCGACGACGCGGTCGCCGACCGCGACCGGGTGAGCGCGGTGATCCGCGGCAGCGCGGTGAACAACGACGGGGCCGACAAGGTCGGGTTCACCGCGCCCAGCGCCGCGGGCCAGGTGGAGGTGATCCGCGAGGCCGTCGCGGTGTCCGGCCTGCCGGCCAACGCCATCGGCTACGTCGAGGCGCACGGGACCGGCACGGCGTTGGGCGACCCGATCGAGGTACGCGCCCTGGCCACCGCGCACGCCGCCGACGGGGACCCGCCGAAGGCGTGCCACCTGGGGAGCGTCAAGGCCAACCTCGGGCACCTGGACGCGGCGGCCGGGGTCACGGGCCTGATCAAGGCGGCCCTGGTCCTCCGGGAGCAGGTCATCCCCGGCCAGCCGGACTTCACCGCCCCGGGCCCCGGGATCGAGGCCCACCTGGACCACTACCGCATCTCGGCGGAGCCCGTACGGCCCGTCTCCCCGGTCCAAGCGGCGGCCGTCAGCTCCTTCGGGCTGGGCGGCACCAACGCCCATGTGGTGCTGGCCGCGCCGCCGGTCGCCGAGGAACGCCCCGCGCCGACGGGCACCCATCTGGCGCTCCTGTCCGCCCGGGACGCGGAGGCGCTGGCGGTCCTGGCGGCGGAGCTGCGCGACTGGCTGGCGGACCACCCCGACGCCCGCCTGGACGACGTCGCTTTCACGCTGTCCGACGGCCGCACCGACTTCGCCGCCCGCACCGCGCTGCGGGCCGGGTCGGTGTCCGAACTCATCGGCCTGCTGGGGACCGTGGCGTCCGGCGGCACGGTGCCGGACGACCCGGCCGCGGCCGTCTGGCTGGCCGGGGGGCAGCTGGACCCGGAGGCGGTCGGCGACCGCACGCACGCCCGCCGGGTGGCGCTGCCGGGCCACCCGATGCGCCGACGGCGGCACTGGATCGACGTACTGCCCGGGCACGGGTCCGCCACCGCGCCCCGGTCGCCCGCGGCCGCGCCGCACTTGGAGGAGCAGGTCCGGGAGGTGCTCACCCGGATGCTGGACGCGCCGGAGCTGGGGCCGGACGACGACTTCTACGACCAGGGCCTCGACTCGATGCGCGCCGTGGAGACGGTCACGCTGCTGCGGGACACCACCGGACTGCCGCTGAGTTTCGAGGAGTTCGACGGGCTGCGCACGCTGTCGGCCCTGGTCGAGCACCTGACCGCATCGGCCGGGGCCGCCACCCCTGACAGTGCGGCCCGCGCAGGCACGGACCTCCCGCCCTCAACCCTGCCCCGGGCGGCGGACGCGCATCGCCATCTGCTCTCCAGGATCCGGGAAGGCTCCGCGCCGGGGCATGTGTTCATGGTGCCCCCGGCGGGCGGCACCATCGCCGCCTACATCGACCTCAGCCGCCACATGGGCGACGAGCGGACGCTGTGGGCGCTGACGCACCCGGCGGGGAAGCCCGGCCGGCACCGGTCCGTCCGGGACCTCGCCCGGCTGTACACGTCCCTGGTCCGCGAGGTGCAGCCCCAGGGCCCCTACCTCCTGTCGGGGTACTCCTTCGGCGGCAGCGTGGCGTTCGAGATGGCGGCCGAACTGGAGCGGGACGGGGAGCGGGTGGAACGGGTGGTGATGCTGGACTCGCACCCGCCCGAGGCCTACATCGGCGGCACGGCGGACAGCTCCGCCTTCCTCGCGGCCTTCCCCACCCTCGTCGGGCAGATCCTGCCCGGAACGACGTCCGAGCACGACGCCGACGCCCCCGCGGCGCGGTCCGTCGAGGAGGTCATCGAGCGGATCGGCGACCCCACCTGGTCGGAGGCGATGAAGGCCGAACTGGCAGGGTTCTTCCACACCTGGCAGGACAACCACGAAGCGCTCAAGCGCTGGTTCCCCGACCGGCGGCTGGACGCGGACATCGTGGTCCTGGCCGCCGAGCAGGAGGAGAACCGGGCCATCATGCGCGCCCTCGACATCCGCGGGACCGAGCGCGGTCTCTGGACCCGTCACTGCTCGGGCCGGGTCGACGTGCTCCACGTACCCGGCGACCACTACTCGATGATCCGCGACCCGGAGAACATCCGGCGCCTGGGCGCGGCCGTCGACCGCGCCCTTCGGCCTTAGAAACCCCTGTCCCCGGCCGTGGCTCCGGCCAGTCGCCCGGGGAGACACGAAAGGAATTACGTTGCCAGCCCGTATCGCCACCGGCCAGGCGCTCAAGCGCACTCTGATCGAACAGGCCGCGCGCAGCGCCAAGGACGCCGGCATCACCCCGACCGTGGCGCTGGTGCGGGTCGTCCACGACGACCCGATGCTCCCGGTCAACTTCCGCCTGCACCAGAAGCTCTTCAGTGACGCCGGGTTCCAGGTGCGCCCGTACGAGCTCGACGAGGACACCGACTGGGAGACGCTGCGAACCCTGATAGAGCGGCTGAACGCGGACGACGACGTGGACGTGATCCTCGTCCTCATCCCGCTGCCCGAGCATCTGGACATCCGGTCGGTGCTGGCCGCCATCGACCCGGCCAAGGAGGCCGAAGGGCTGCACCTGGACCACGTCATGCGGCTCAACCCGCTGAGCGCCCTGCCGGCCACCCGGATTCCGGTGGTCCCGACCGCGGTGGTGCATCTGCTCGACGAGATCGGCTACGACCCGGACGGCCACGAGGTCGTCGTCCTGACCGACCCGGATCTGACCGAGACCAACCCGGTGGCGAAGATGGTGGCGCGCATCGCGGCGTTCGCCGCGCTGCCGCCGAACGCCTCGGGTTGCGTGGTGCCGGTGACCCACCCGAGGGCCCGGGAGCTGGCCGGTTCGGCCGACCTGCTGGTGGTGTCGCTCCAGCGGCCCGCGGCGGTGACGGCCGAATGGATCAAGCCCGGAGCCGTGGTGATCGACTTCAACCCGGTCTTCACGGGCTTCCGGCCGAGCCGGAAGCACCCCGGCCAGGAAGTGCCCCACCTGGTCGGCGGGGTCGAGGTGGACTCGGCGAGCACGGTCGCGGGGGTTATTGTGCCCGCCCCGGGCGGTGTGGGGCCGGTCATGCTCGGTGCGCTGGCTCAGCAGATCGTTACCGCGGCCATCGCCCGCCGGTCCGAGGGCGCGGCATCGCCGGGCGCTTAGACGTCGCTTCTTATGGCGCCTTTCGTCGTGTGCGGAGCATGGCGAGTCCCGTCGAGCGTCCGGTGCCGGATGAGTCGTGGGAGTTGTTCCGGCGGGTGGTGCCGCCGACGGAGGTCATGTGTCCGCAGGGTGGCGGGCGTCGACGGGCCGGTGACCGGGAAAGCCTGGCGGTGATCGTCTTCGTGGCCACCTCGGGATGTACCCGGCGGCAGATGCCGCCGGTGCTCGGCCCGGCCTGACCGACGGTCTACCGGCGCGTTGCCCAGTGGAGCCGGGACCGGGTGAGGGCGAAGCTCCACCGCATCCTTCTCGACGAGCTCGGCGCCCACGGTGAGCTGGACTGGTCGCGGTGCGCGATCGACTCCGTCAGCCTGCGGGCGGCAGAAGGGGGCCGCTGACCGGACCGAATCCGGCCGACCGCGGCTGGAACGGATCGAAGATCCGCCTGATCACCGACCGGAACGGGCTGCCCCTGTCCCTGGGCATCTTCGCCGCCCGACACCCACGACAGCCAGGCCCTGAAGCCACTGGTGGGCGGCATCCCACCGATCCACTCCCGCCGTGGTCGGCGCCGCCGGCGCCCGGCCAAGCTGCACGCGGACAAAGGGCTCCAACTACGACCACCTGCGCCGATGGCTGCGCAAGCGGGGCATCCGCCACCGCATCGCCCCGGGGCATCGAAGCCACGGTGCACTCAGGCAGTTGGGCCTCGGGGGAGACCGCCGGGCGCGTCCGGCCGGACGCAGGACGCCGGGGGTCTGAGGCGGTCGGCCCCGACGATGGGGTCGGCGTCCGGGGGAAAGGCGCAACCACGCCTCTCGGACTATGCCCTCCACCGCCCGATTCACTCAGGCGCGGAGGGTGCGACGATTCTCCGCGGCGGCACGGCGTCCCGCCGCCGTTCCGCTGTCCGGCCGCCGTGCCGGTGCGCCACCGTTCGGCTGAGCACCGCGCCCCGGCGGCCCATCACCGTGCCACTAGCCGCCGTCCCGCCGGCCGCACCGCACCGCGCCCCGCCCGCCCCCCGCCGCCCCGCGCCACCGCGGCGGCACGTGGACACCGTCCGTCATCGGCGAGCAGGGACATCGGTGCGGGTGTCTCGCGTAAAGGGTCGGCGATACCCCCCCGCGAAGATCCCTCGGGCGAACTCTGAGCGCCCTCGCCCGGGGCGACCAGGCCTGTCGCGCAGGCGGAGTCGACGGCCTGGACACGGTCACGCAGGTCCAGCTCCGACGCACCCTGCGCCCACTGGCCAAAGTCGATGAGGCAGAGGGCGAGCCGCCGGATCACAGCGTGAGCGGCTTGTGACGGTCCGCCTGGCGCCGGACGTCCACGGCCACTCGTGAACGTGTGGCGGCACCCAAGCTAATCAAGTTTGACTACCTGCCCGCCGGGCCGTATGGTCGACGAGAGTGAGCAATCCGCCTGAGGGGGACCTGTGACCGTACTGCCCGACACCGGGTACATTCCGTCCGCCGAGGACCGCGCGAGCCTGGATGCCTGGTTCACCGCGTACGACTCGGCCAGCGCCCGGCGCGACATCGACCGCATGGCCGACATGGCGGTCTTTCCGCTCAACCTGGTCAGTGACGACTCCCAGGGTGACGGCCGTACCGCTCAGTGGACACGCGAGCAGTTCGTCAACACCATGAGCCAGGTCATGAGCGAAGGCGGCGACGGGACGATCTCCTTCGAATCGACCCGCACGCCGGTCTTCCTGAGCCCGTCGATGGCCGTGGTGTTCACCGACTCGACCATGGCTGCCGGTGGGGAGAAGCGGCAACTGCGATACGCGGACATCCTTGTACGGCGAGGGGGAACCTGGGCCTTTCAGACGATGGTCCAGAGCGGCTGGGGCGACGCCCTGAGCTGACCGCCCGACGGGTTTCGAGCAGGCGGGTGGTCAGGAAGAGCCCCTGCACGGAGCCGCCCTTCAGCCCCAGGGCTCGTACCGCCACATGAACAAGATCGCCGCGCGAGTCTCCCCGGCCATGAACGAGGAGAGGCCGGCCGCGGTCATCGACGACCACTACGCGGCCGAGGCGCTCACCACCGGCGCCGAGGCCGACCTGCTCAAGATCACTGCCCTGCGCGGCAGCCTCATCGAAGTGTGAGTCGTGCATTGGTGGCATTGGGTAGGTGTCAGCGGGACGGGATGCTGGGCGCCTGGTCATAGGGATAGTTGCAGTCACGCACCGGACTCAGCTGGGCAAGGGCAGGTGTCGGGCGGCATGGGGATGTCAGTCCGCGGCGACGCGGGGAGTGCCAGTACTGCTTCCAAGCTTCTTGCACTGCGCCCCCGGCGTTCGCGTGACCGTCTGCGACGCAGCTGCGCCTTGCCGGTGAGCGGCCCCGTGCCGCCTGAGCACGCGCCGCGCCGGTCCCAGGTCGTCCTGGGGGAGCCCGGGCTGAGCCAGTCGGCGAAGCTCACGGCGACCGAGACACACCGTCAGGTTCACGCTCTTGGATCTGGCGGTCTTTTCGAGCAGACGCCAGCCCAGTGCCTTGTTGGCAGCTCCGCATGCCCTGATGATGGTGGCTTCGACGTCGTCGTGCGGCACTGGATCGATGGCGCTGACTCTTCCCTTGCGGACGGTCAGCCGCTGCGACACGTAGCGAGAGTGCCTACACAAGGCCCGGGTTGAGGAGAAATAGGCGGCCGTCGAGAGGGCCCAGTGCGTGCCTCGGCATGAGATCGCGGTGGGCGGCGTGTTACCCGGCCGGCCGCGGTCAGGCCCGCGCGAAGGTGTGGTCGGAGGTGTGGTCGGCCACGTGGCCGGGGATCGTGGTCACCCCGAGACGCCATCGACTTCCCCGGCGACTCGGTGCCGACGCAGGACGCTGGAGACGTCACCTACGAAACGCGCTCGCCGCACCCCACCGCGGTCACACCACCCCCCCTGACCGCCTGACTCAGTTCGTGCTCTCGCGTACGGCAGCGGCGCTGATGCTCTGGCCATCCAGCCTCCGGGGAATCCTGCGGGACAGCCGCTCACGCAAGACGCCCGGCTGGGAATCCCCAGCCGGGCGTCTTGCGTGAACGGCAGGCGGTCCACCAGCCGACTGCCTTGTGTGACGGGCGGGTAAGCGCCCTCCTGCTGTGGTTTAGGCCATCGGAAGGAGGCCCAGGTCGATTTCCGCTCCCGCCCCCGTCTCTGCGGCGGCACCGTTCCCGGCCAGGGTGTCCTCGCCGCTGCAGATCTGCTGGACCGCGGTCGCGGTCGCCGGGCCGCTGCCGAGGATGGTGACGGGCCCGGTGATGTTGAGGAGGCCGAGCTGGTAAGTGTTATTGCTGGTCCGAGACTGCTGGTCGCAGACGACCACGTTGCCGTACTTGTACTGGTCGCCGTAGGAGTCGGCGTCGTCGGTGGCCGAGGCAACGCCGGCCCCGAACACGCTGAAACTCCCGAGCATGGCAGCTACCAGGGCAGCATTGCGAATCTTGCGCACAACATCTCCACTTCCGTCGGAGTCGACGTGATCAGTGATGGGTGGAACCGTACGAGGTGAAAGCTAAGGCACATTTGCCCAATTTTGAGCGCAACGCGCCGATATGACACTTTGTTCCGTGTGTACATCGCACGGGGAGACCACCCTGCCGAGCCCCGTGCCCGGTGGGTGACGAGCACCGGCCCCCGGGTGATGTACATCTTCGATGCCCGGCAGACGCGCCGGCATCCGGGCCGGGGTGCGTCGGTGGCGTCAGGTTCCGGTCGGTCTCGAGTTGCTTCGTCGTCCGGCCCGTGTCACGGAGGCGATCAGCATGGAGAGGGCGAAGGTCGCCACGAGGCTTGCCGTCACGACCATGCTCGCGCCAATCATGAAGAGTCCGCCGGCGGTGAACATCCTGGGCCGACCGCCTTTGTACTTCGGGTAGAGGGAGTCGAAGCCGTCGGCGTTGAAGTGGTGGATCACATCCCGGACCCGGTCCGCGCTGGTGAACGTCACCTCGGCGATCTACGCCACGGGCATGCCCTGCGCGGACAGCAGCACCATCTGCGCCCGCCGCCAGGTCACCACCGACCCGCTGCCCCGGCGGATGATCCGCAGCAGGCGCTGCCCCTCGTCGTCATCGATCTCGCGGGCGCGTACTCGCTCAGCCACCAGCACAGCTTCCCTGCCGCGCTGTGGGCGATGGTCATTCCGTCGGTGTGCCGAGCCGCAGCCGGTTGCCGTCAGGGTCGCGCAGCTCAATCTCACGCGCCCACGGAGCATCCTTCGCCTGCACACCGAACTCGGAGGCGATGGCGTCGACGTCACGAACACGGAGGTAGACCAACGTGTCGGGGCGGGCGTCGCCCTTGTGCTCGGACAAAAAACAACCGCATCCCGCCCCGGGCGACCTCGACGAACGTGGGAAGTCCCGGTTCGAAGCGGTGTTCCCACTGCTTGGCGAAGCCCAGCCGCTCGTACCAAACGACCGCCGCCGCAGCGTCCTCGACGCGAAGAATGGGAATGACTTCTTCGTCCATGGGGTCATCGTCGCAGACCGCCCAGGGTGAACTTTGGCTGATGCGGCACCAGCAGCGCGCCTCGAACAGCCCGCGAGCCCCGGACCAGTTGCTCCGGGCTCGCTCGCGTATCCGCCGGGGGCCGATGGTCATACACGCGATGCCGTGCTCAACGACGCCGCTGCGCGGGTGGCGGCCTGGCTGCCAGTGGCTACTCGGCGGGTTCGGCGATCAGTGCCGTGGCCACGGTGCGGAAGCCGAGCCGAGCGTAAATCCGGGCGACGTCATCGTCACCCGCGCCAAGAGGATGGTCTGGCGCTTTGTGACCGGGCGTCGGCCACCAGCACTGCGGTGACGGCATGCGCAAGACCACGACGGCGCGCGGTCGGCAAGGTTCCCACCCCGACGATCTCGGTTACCGCGCCGACCGGCTGGTGCTGACCGGCACACAGCGCCGAGCCGTCCTCCACCGCGGCGGCAACGCACGTCAGGCCGGCCAGGATGCGTGCCACCGCGCGTTCCACCGACGCGTCACCGGCACAGCCGCGCACCGCCTCGCCCGGTTCCGCCAGGCCGGCTGCACCGACACCGTGCCCCGCGATAGTTGTCATATAGGCAGGATTGTTGTCGCCAGGATTGCGGAACGGCTCCGCAGGCCGACTGACGATGTCCGCCGTCATCCGTTCAGGGTTCCGAGTCGGCGAACCTCGCTCTTCGTTCCGAGGCCTTCGAGTCCGGTCGGTGTTCCACCCGGATCGAACGAGTGGTGGAAGGTGAAGGCGTACGGCGCGGCGCCGTGGTCGTGGAGGTGTTCCAACCTGGCAACCCCGTCCTGCCAGGTGGGTATCGTGCCGTCGGCGACCCACCAGAATGCGTAACCCGGGTGTCCCGTCCTCTCGAACCAGTCGTAACGCCTGTTGAGCGCTGCGCGGTGCAGACCGGTGTAGATGGAGTCGAAGGCGGATCGCAGGTCGGTCCAGAGCGAGAGGGTCGCGGCCAGAGCGGCGGTTTCCACAGTGCGGCCTTTCTCGTACCAGGCCGGAACAGTAAACTCTCCCCATTCACCCCAGTCCGAGTCGAAATCCGTCTGTGTGCCCAGGCTGCGATCCGCCGCTTCAGCACGAGCGATATATCCGGGGTGCTGGCCGATCTCGCGGTAGACGGCCTCGCCGCTCTCATGGAACTCCCGCGTAAGCCGTGCGGGATCGGTGAGGGCTGACTTCAGGACGCCGCACGTGTACAGAGCAAGATGGGGCATACGTCTCTCCCTGGCCGAGGGCCTGGTGTGGAAGTCCCTGACGGTCTCGTAGTCCGGGCGTGGACTCGCTTCGCCGGCCTGCCCGTCGGGTGGGGAGTTACGGGCGTGATCGACTCAGCCTGATGGAACTCCTATGCGACTGCGGGCGCCGCCGAATGACAGGTGACGATAGCCACCTCCGAAGACTCTGTCGAAGTTGCGTATTGCCTCTTCAAGTGGCCTCGTGCAGAGGCCCTTGTGGGAGCTGAGGCGGTAGAGCGCTGCCCACTTCGTGGAAGTCCACATCGACCCAGCCACCTCGGAACAGCACCACCGACAGTCTCCCCCTCGCTGTCAGAGGACAGACGAGGTCGCCGTGCAGCTCAAGCGGCCGGCGGAGCAGGGGAGCCGGTGACACCAACCATGCCTGCGCTGCTGGTGACAGGTAGAGCGCCGAACCGGTGAACAACCACCATGCATGCTTCACCACACGGAAACGGCAGTTCAGTGGCCCTGCTGGTGGCAACCACCTGTAGGCCGTGGGGTCTGCCAGCTGCACTGATGCGGGCAACCCGCCGGCCCATCGGCCGCCCGCGCGGTCGCGCCCCGCGAACCGGTCGACCCCGCCCGCATCGGCCGGCGCGTCGTACGCCGCCGGGCGAAGGGCATGGACGCCGCCGCCGTCGCGGTGGCCCCCGAGGACGCCCGGTTCGACGCGCGGCAGGACTCCCGGCACGGGCACCTGGCCGACGACGAGCGCGGCCCCGCCGAGCTCGCGGAGTGGGAGCGCATCGACCAGACGCTCGCCGCCGCCGCGCCGGGCACCGTGTACGGCCTGGACACCGACGACGTCGTCCATGCCGAGCTCGCCGCCGAAGCCGAAGCCGAAGCCGAAGCCGAAGCCGCCGCCGCCGCCGAACGCGAGACGGCCGTACGCCAGGCACAGCGGATCGAGGCCCGCGCCGATGAGCTCCAGGCGCTGCACGAGATGGGCACGCTGGAGCAGGCCGAGCCGCACGAGGGCGACGAAGCCGTCCGTGACGAGCTCACCCGCCGCGCCGGGTCCTACGTCCGAGCCGACGCCGAAGCCTGGCTCGCCCGCACCCTGGCCGCGCACCGCGGGCACTACGCCGACCCGGCCGCGCGCGAGGCCGCCGCCGGCCTGGTCCCGGCCGCCGCGCCCGGCCAGCTGGCGTTCGCGGCCCGGCTCGCCGGCCGACCCGAGGCCACCGCCGACCTCGCCGCACTCCTCACCGGCGCCACCGAGCCGGCCGACCCCACGGGGAGCCTGGCATGACCCACGAACAGGAGCCGGAGGCCGTCGCGGTCCTGACACACCGCCAGCGCCATCGGCCGGCACTTCGAGGAGCTGTTCGCCGACGGCACCGTCTACGCGTGGACCGAGCCGCCGTTGGGGGAGACGTACTACCCCGGTGAGGACGCCCCCGACTACAACCCGACCTGCGGCTGTCCGTCGGTCCCGCGCCGGTTGTGCATGAGCTGCGCGGACTGCGCCACCTGCCGACCGTGCACATGCCCGCCGTGGGGTCACCTCACGTTCGGCACCCCCCAGACCCCCCAGACCCCCCGGCCCACGAGGTGAATGTCCTGTGACAGGAAACCTGGACCGATTGCCATTGAAGTTGGATTACCGGCCGGTTCATGTCGTCGACCTCGGACGGCAGATGTCCCTGGCTGTGTGCGCTCGCCGGGGCGGCAATCACACGCGTCGCTCGCCTCGGCACCGACGGGCACCACCGTTGTGGCAGGGCCACCAGCAGCCCCTGCCCTGCCAGGAGTCGCGGCCTTCCTTGACCGCGATGGCAGCGATGACCTGGGCGGCGATCGGGTCGGCCCGGGACCGGCCCAGGATGGCGTTGCCGTGCCATCGGCTGCCGTGGCACAGCTGATCAGCGGCTGTTGTCCGCGTGGTGGACGCTGAGGTAGCCATAGGCCGACAGAACGCCGGCCAGGTCACCGGGTTTGTGCCGCAGGGTGGTGTCCAGGAAGGCGAGCGTGGTTGCGGCGACGACGTGCGGGCTCTGCGTGCGGCCCAGGGAGCCGACTACCGAGGGCACAGGCGGCAGGTACAGGGGCCCGTCCATAAAGGTGAGGTGTGCGGCGCCGGGGATGGTGAGCCGGTAGCTCGTCGCGGTGTTGAGCTTGAGGGCCTCGGTGAGGCGGGGTATGTAGCGCGGGTCGGTTCCGGGGGTGATGGCCTGGGTGAGCGCGAATGTCGGCTGGTGGAGGGAGGGGGAGGTGGGGCCGTGGGGGTAACCGTCCAGGACGATGACGGCGTCGAACCGGTGGTCCTGCCGGGCTGCCTGGAGAGCGGCGGCACCACCCATGGAGTGGCCGGTGACCGCGACCCGACTGGTGTCCAGGCGTCCGGTCAGCGGGCCGGTCATCTCACCTCGGTCCAGATGGTCCAGCTGGGTGAGGACGAAGCTGAGGTCGGCGGCCCGAACAGCCGTCCAGTCCACCGCCAGCTTGTCGTCCTTGTCCCGGTCTCCGGTGGAGGCGATCTTGGTGTGAATTGTTCGGCCGTCGGCGAGGACGACGGCGGCGGAGTCGTACGGGTGGTCGAGGCCGGCGACCACATAGCCGTGGCTGGCCAGTTCCTCCGCCCAGGCGCTGTTCTGGGTACGCACTCCCCCCGACCCGGGAGAGAACAGCACGACCGGGAACCGTCCGCCCCCACCGGCCACCGGTGCGTTGAAGACCGAATGGGTGTGGGCACGCGGGACGCCGTCGACCAGGAAGCCAGGCAGGCCAACCTGGCGGGCGAGGGCATCGGAAACGGTGCGCGCCTCGTGCTCCGTGCGTCCGAGGTACTGGGCCCGCTGCGCGCCTGCGGGGATCTTCTGCGCGGGATACCAGAGCTGGACCACGACCGTGCGTCGATCGTGCGGATCGGCGGTGAAGCTCTCGGGGCGGCGTGGGTCGGTCCACTGCACCGCCCGGGTGCCGACCTCGAAACGGCCCGACGGCTCGGGGAACTCGGGTACAGGAAAGGCCCATGCGGCCACCGGACCCGTGGCTATCAAGCCGAGGCAGGCCACCGACGCCGGCAACGCCAGCCACCATCGGGCCCGCCACGCCGGCCGGCCGGTACGGCGTCGCAGCAGGGGAGAGAGGGTGAACGGCAACGCCACGGCGGCGCCTGCCAGTACCGGCAGCATCTGCCAGCGGAGCCCCATCACACTCAGCGCGATCACGGAGGGTACGAGAACCGCCACCGCCGCGATCGTGACGCGTGGGCGGGCCGCGGGGGGAAGCCAGCGCGCCACCACCAGTGCGACGGCCCCTAGCGCGGCGAGGAATTCCAGAGGGGACATGTACAGCCCCGCGATGATTTCGGTCACCCGGCCATCCTCGGGGCGGGGCACGCGATGCCACATCGGTCCCGGGTCGCGATCGCATGCGACCAGAGTCGCAATCGAGCACGCCAGGTGAACGGCCGCTCTGCGACCGCAGGAGGTAGCGGGGCTCCTCCTGCGGGATGATATGCCGTTCCGCCTCGGCCAACAGCCCTACGACCTCAGCCCCGTGACGGGCGCCACGTTTGCTGTAAGACTGCTTCCGGCGTGGCGGTTCATGGGTCAGGTGATCGATACGCGCCACTTACCCATGCTGGACACGGTGATGTAGCCGTGGTGCGGGAGCGGTATCGTGCCTTTCGTCCGCGCGCCGTACGGTATCTCGACGGGCTTTCCGCCGGTCGCGGGGTGGTATGACACTTGACCCGAATCGTCGAACTCGTAGTAGAACGCACGTGCGTGTTCGTAGTAGCGCTTGGCCTGGAAGTATCCGAATGTCTCGGTCCACTTCCCGGCGCGTTCCTCTGAGGAGAGGGTGGGCAGTGAGTCCGGATCAATGAGCCGGGCGCGCCAGCGCTGGAACCCTCCCGCCCCGTCGGCGGCGACCCTGCGGCGTACGGAGAAGCCGTCGGCGCCGGCCGGAAGGACGACGCGCAGCCTGCGGCGGCCGTGAGTGACCACCAGGGTCTCGACATGTGGGCGATCGCCGGCCGCTGCGTGGAAGTAGAAGTTCGAGGTGATGCCGCCACGCACCTGGAGCAGCAACGGAGTGGCGGGGTCTTCCCGGACTCTCACCGTCCGGTTCCGCCATCCGGACCAGGTTCTCCGGTCCTCGCTCATCCGCACTTCCTTCCGGTCGGCGGCCCCGGCGGCCACGTTCCCGTGATGATTCCATGTGGGGGAACGGCAGGGCCGGTTCGGTCCGGTCCCCAGCCGGGGCTCACCCTCGGCAGTGGGCGCAGTGGGCGCAGTGGGGGAAGAGGCCTGCCTCGAACCGGCTCCGGCAGTGGTGCTCAACCGGATCGGCGACCTGCCCGCCCGGATGGCCGGGTACGAGCGCCTCGTCGGCCCCCTCGGCCCCCTCGGCACGCTGGAGGGCATCGCGCCGAGCCTGGCACGGTTGGTCTCGGCGACGAGCGGCCTGCGTCCCGACGTGCAGGTTCTCCTGCACGACGGCTACCTCGGCCTCAGACGTGATCATCCCGGCCAGGCGGTCACCCCGCCGAGGAAGGGAAACAAGATCAGCCCGCCCGAAGTCCTCCAAGCCCGCCTACGAGCCCGCCACCGGCACTCCTCAAAGCGCATCACCGTCGAACACGCCCTCGCCGACCACAAGCGCTGAAACATCACCGGCTGACACAACCCCCAGCTCAGACCCCTGCATCTCCAACGCAATCACGCACCAGTTCGTTACTGATCGTTTCAGAATGCCGTCCTGTGGAGACGCTGGCGGCCCCATGGAACAATCCCCTTCAGCCACGGGCTCAGGGGGATGACGTCGCATGGAACAGGTTGGGGCTGCGCGAGACCTCGTGCTCGGTTACGTCCTCGCTCTGAGCGCGATTGATGGGGCCGTGAGGCCGGCGATCCCCTCGCTCGAGCGGCTGGCGGACATCGTCGGCCTGGCCCGTTCAGGCCGGATCAGCCGGAGTGGGCAGGTCGGCACCTACTCCTACAAGGTTCATGGGGAAGGGTGCCGCTTCGTGAGCGACAACGGCGCTGAGGTCGATGTGGACTTCGCAGCCGACAGGAGCGAAGTCTTCGACCTCTGGCGGCTGCGCTGGTACGGACTGAGCCTGCCGCAGCCTCTTGACGCCAAGGATCAGGACCTGCGGGCAGCGGTGCGGTCGCTGCAACCGCTTCTGACCGAGGTGCGGCCGGGGTGGTTCAGCGTAGCCAACTGATCGCTTCAGGATGAGGTTCGCAGGCGGCGCAGGCATATGAGGCTGCAGGCCAGTTCGAGCAGGCCCTGATGAAGATCGGCGCGTCGTTCGTAGCGGGTGCGGAGTCGTCTGAACTGGTGCAGCCAGGCGAAGGTGCGCTCGACCACCCAGCGCACCTTGCCCAGTCCGGAGCCGTGGGCGACGCCACGTCGCGCGATCAATGGCTTGATGCCCCGCTTCCACAGCATGCGGCGGTACTTGTCGAAGTCGTAGCCCCGGTCGGCGTACAAGCGCCGGGGCTTGCGGCGGGGGCGTCCCCGAAGCCCCCGGACCGGCGGGACAGCGTCCAGTAGCGGCATGAGCTGGGTGACGTCGTGCCGGTTGCCACCGGTGAGGGTGACGGCAATTGGGGTTCCGTGACGGTCGACGATCAGGTGGTGCTTCGAGCCTGGCCGCGCGCGGTCAACGGGTGAGGGGCCGACGTGATCCCCCCTTTGAGAGCTCGGACGTGTGACCCGTCCACGGAGCAGTCGTCCAGGTCCAACAAGCCCGCGCGGCGAAGCTCGGTCAGCAAGGCCGCGTGCAGGCGCGGCTACACGCCGGCCTCGGTCCAGTCCCGCAGTCGGCGCCAGGCCGTCACACCGGAGCAGCCCACCGCCTCCGCGGGGACGTCACGCCACGCGACACCGGTCCGCAGCACGTACATGACGCCGGCGAGTGCCACCCGGTCCGGAACACGCAGCCGCCCGGGGTGGCGACGGCGTCGCTCGGGAGCGGGTGGCAGCAGCGGGGCCACCCGCTCCCACAGGGCGTCAGGAACAAGATCAACACGCACCCTGGACACCCTGCTGACCAGTATTGCCAAGCACAAGGCCTGCAGCTCAATCCATTCTGAAACGATCAGTTACGCCGACCGTCCAGCATCAGACCCCGCAGATAACACTCACCCACCGCCGCTGGTCACGCCGCGGCAGCGACCCGAACACATCCGCAACGAAACTCCGATAACTACCCCGGAGCCGTTCAACCTCCCCAGCCTCATATCAAGAAGATGCCCACCACCAGGGGGAGACCACTCGACGTAACGAAGCACTACTAGCGGCGCAAGGTGGTCTCCCGCTCCAGATGCGACAGCTTGTCGGGATTGCGCACGGCGTAGAGCCCGGTGATGAGGCCGTCGTCGATGCGCATCGCCATGACGGTGTCGATCCCGCCGCCCAGCCGGACGATCAGCGCGGGGTCGCCGTTGACCTGTGTCGGCTGCAGCGACATCGTGGCGGCGATCCTGCCCAGCACGTGGGCCACCTGGTCGACCCCCACGATGGGCGCCAGTGCGGCCTGCACGACCCCGCCGCCGTCGGTCAGCAGGACGACGTTCGGCGCGAGGATGTCGAGCAGGCGTTGCAGGTCGCCCGTTTCGACCGCCCGCTGGAACGCCTCGACGGTGCGGCGAGTCTCGACAGCGGAAGCGACCCCGCGTGGTCGGCGCGCGGAGACGTGGGCCCGTGCCCGGTGGGCGATCTGGCGGACTGCGGCCGGGCTCTTGTCGACGGCTTCGGCGATCTCGTCGTACCGGAGGCCGAACACCTCGCGCAGCACGAACACCGCCCGCTCGGTCGGGGCGAGCGTCTCCAGCACCAGCAGCATTGCCATCGAGACGCTGTCGGCCAACTCGATGTCCTCGGCCACGTCGGGCGCGGTCAGCAGCGGCTCGGGCAGCCAGGGGCCGACGTAGGACTCCTTGCGCCGGCCGAGCGTACGCAGATGGCTCAGCGCCTGCCGGGTGGTGATCCGGATCAGGTACGCACGCTGATCCCGCACGGTGTCGAGATCGACGCCCATCCACCGCAACCAGGTCTCCTGCAGGACATCCTCGGCGTCGGCGGCCGAGCCGAGCATCTCGTAGGCGACGGTGAACAGCAGGTTGCGGTGGGCGACGAACGCCTGGGTGACGCTGTCCATGCGGTCGTCACGAGCGACCGGCTCGGACGCGTCCCTTGTCCAGCGGCTCATTGTTCGGTCGTTCATCGCCGGCTCCTGCCCGTTCGCTCTCGACTGCGCCGTACACCGGACGCCGGCCCCCACCGCCTTGTGACACCCGCGACCGGTGACGCACGCCACATCACCGCGCCGTCACAAGGACCGGGCCGTCGGCATCTTGTGTTCGTCCAGTGCAGCAGCACGCACCACAACGAGTGAGGACGACCTCATGGAACCTCGTTTCAACCTGTTCGACAGCCCGACCGCCGCGAAGGTCGCCAAGCGGTTCCACAACACCTCGTTGGCCCTCGAAGGGTCGACGCTGCCGAAGGCGCTGCGGGAACTGGTGGAGCTGCGGGTCGGTCAGATCAACGGCTGCGGTTTCTGCGTCGACGTTCACACCAAGGAGGCCGCCGCCGCCGGTGAAACCGCACTCCGGCTCAACCTGGTCGCCGCCTGGCGGCACAGCACCGTGTTCACCGAGACCGAGCGGGCCGCGCTGGCGCTCGCGGAGGAAGGCACCCGGCTCGGCGACCACGGCGTGTCCGACGCGACCTGGGCCGAGGTGCGCAAGCACTACGACGACGACCAGGTCGGTGCGCTGGTCTGCCTGGTCTCCCTGATCAACGCGGCCACCCGGATGAACGTGATCGTGCACAATCCGGGGGGCTCGTACGAGGCCGGCATGTTCGCCAGTACGTCGAGCTGACCCCGCAGGCGAAACGCGGCCCGTCCCGGGATCGTTCGATCCGGGCCGGGCCCGCGCATGCCACACACGACAAGGATTCACACTGTTCGTTCCTGTGAAAGGAATCGTCAGATGGCCTACCAGGTGGTGGCGATCTTCAAGCTGGACCCGGCAACGCTGGAGGGGTGACAGCGGTCGTGCCGTGCGCGCTGGCCATCTCGACGCTGACCAGTCCGGGCGGCCCGCCCCGCCGATGCGGGTGGACACTCAGTCAGGCTTGCGGCGGACGCGTCTGTGTCTCCGTTCCCACACGCCCGGAGAGTTGCCTCTTCAACAGTCGTGTCATGACTTCGACGGCGGGCGACCGGTCGGCGGCGCGGGCTGTGGCGTGGATCTCGCGGGCCAGGCCCGCCGGCTCGGCGATCTCGAAGAAGGCGACCCCCGGCCGGGATGCGGCCACCAGCCCGGGGACCAGGGCGAGTCCGAAGTCGGCTGCTACGAGGGCCAGGAGGAGGTCGTAGGTGTCAGCGCGAAAGGCCACGTCCGGTTCGAAACCAACGGCACGGGAGATCAGCTCCGTAGCGGCCTGGAACCCCTCGGCGGGCCGGGTCGAAAGCCACGTGGCCCCGGCGTAGTCGCGCAGCCGTACCGCGGCCCGCTCGGCGGGGCGCAGATGTGGCGGTACGGCGAGCAACAGGGGGTCGCGATGGAGCAGGTCCTGGCGCAGGCCCCGCAGGTCGGGCCGGGGGAGCTGTTCGTACTGGTGGGTCACCGCCAGGTCGACGTCTCCGGCCGACACAGCGGGAACGGCCTCCTCGGGTTCGAGTTCCATGAACGAGAGCCGGACTTCGGGGTGGAGCCGGCGGAAGGCGCGGAGCGCGGGGACGACAAGGTGCGTCCCGGCCGAGCTGAAGGCCGCCACCCGCAGCTGCCCGCCCTGCAGGCCCGCCGCGGCCCGGACGGCCTGCACAGCCGCTTCCAGCTCGGCCAGCACCCGGTCGGTGTGCTCGACGAGGATGCGCCCGGCCTCGGTGAGGCGCACGCTGCGTGGGGAGCGTTCGAGCAAGGCGATGCCGATATCCCGCTCCAGGGCGGACAGTTGCTGGGATGCCGCCGAGGCGGTGCAGCCGGCCTGCTCTGCGGCTCCAGCAATCGAGCCGGTCCGCGCGACGTCCCTGAGCAGGCGGAGCCTCCGCGGATCAAGCATAAGAAGATCCTACGCTTTGCAGAAGGAGGTACGACTTCTTCTGGTGCTCTGATCACCGCAGCCTGGACGGGAACCCGCAGACGACAATCCTCTGAGAGATCGATGCCTTCCCTTGAATCGCGCCCGCAGGCGCCTCGTGCCGTCCGCACCCCCAGGCCGGCGGATCTGGACCGGGCCTGGCCCATTGTGAGTGCCCACCTCTCCTTCACCCCGGTGGACTGCGGCAGCGGCAGGGGGTCGCCCACCGAGCCCTTGCTCAAGCTGGAGTCGCTGCAGCCAACGGGATCCTTCAAGGTCCGCGGCGCCCTCAACGCGCTGGCCTCCCTCGGCCCCGCAGCCAAGGTGGTGACGGCCTCGGCCGGCAACCACGGGCTCGGCGTCGCCTTCGCTGCCCGTGCCCTCGGTCGCCCGGTGACTGTCGTGCTCGCGCGCAACGCCTCCCCCGCCAAGGTGTCCCAGCTGCGCCGCTTCGGCGTCGATCTGGTGCAGGTGGGCATGTCGTTCGACGACGCCGAGGACTACGCCCTCAAGCTGGCTGCCCAGGGCGCGTACTACCTCTCGGCCTACAACGATCCCGAGGTGATCGCCGGTCAGGGCACCATCGGCTACGAGCTCGACCGGCAGCTCGAGGGCGACCTGACCGTGGTGTGCGGAGTCGGCGGAGGCGGTTTGGCCGCGGGGCTGGGCCTGTGGGCGTCCACGCGGCCAGGAGTGCGGATCGTCGGAGTGGAGTCGGAGGTGTCCACCGCGGTGAGCGCCGCCGTTCACGCGGGCGGCGACGTGACCGTCGATATCGGCGAGACCCTGGCCGACGGGTTGGCCGGCAACGTCGAACCCGGCTCGGTGACACTCGGCCTGATTGGGCGTCATGTCCACCAGCTCGTCACGGTGAGCGAGTCGGAGATCCGTACGGCGCTGCGCCACCTGGCCGCCGAACGAGGCTATGTCGCCGAAGGGGCCGGGGCTGCGGCCGTCGCGGCGCTGCTGGCCGGGAAGGTCGAACCGCACGGGCGGGCCGTGGCCGTGGTCTCCGGCCGCAACATCGCCCTGCCCGCTCTGGCGTCGGTGCTCGCCTGACCGTTCGCCCGCCCTCAAGTGCCGCGCTCCGGCCGCCCCCGTACCCCCGTTCTGGGCGCGCGTGGGACCCACCTCCGGCCGGATTCGCCTGCTGCCATCACCGCTGGTTGAGGGCGGCGGCGACCTGGTCCAGGGTGCGCTGCCAGTACGCCCGCCGCTGTTCGCGCTCTTCGGCGCTCGCCAGATTTTCCTGGCGGAAGCGGGAGCATTGCCCGGGCCCCGTCCTCGGCGGGGGCGAGGGCAACGGGCAATGCCGGCCATGGGTTGATCTTGAACCTGTTGACCCAGGAAGACGGCAGCTGGCCTGTACAGCTCAGCATCGTCGATCAGTACAGGCTGCTGCTCGACCGGGGAGGAGCTGTTCCGGCCGCACCTCAGAGCCGGACAGTGTCCCGTCAGCCCACCGTGCTACGGCGCTGTCATCGGCCAGGCGGTGAGTTACGCCATTGCAGTCTCGCTGCGTAGGTTCGTCCTATTCAGGAATGATCGCTACTGCGTCGATCTCCACGAGCGCGCCTGGGCGAGCGTGTCCTGCGGTGGAAACAACCGTGATGGCTGTGCGGTGATTGCCCCACACCGATCGCGACGCTTCGTATCCCACCTGTGCGTCGACCCCGTTGACGAGGTAGATATTGAGTTTGGCGACATGCTCGGGGCCGGTGCCCGCGGCAGCAAGGACGGTCAGCACGTTGCGCATTGCCTGAGTGGCCTGCGCCTCAATACCGTCGAGCAGGTTTCCGGTGCTGTCGGTGCCGAGCTGGCCACCGACATGGAGCGTCCGGGCGGCGGGGGTGATCACGCCCTGGGTGAAGGCAGGGTTGTGGTGCAGCTCTTCAGGGTCGAGGTGTGCCGTCTTCGCGGCCATGAGGCTCCCCCGAGAGGTGCCGGGTTTGGTGTGCAGGTAGAGGTCGCGCAGCAGGCAGACCTCGGACAGGTGGTGGATCAGCTCGCGGTGGATGTGCAGCACCAGATCGGCCATGGGCATCTCGGGGAAGGGCTCCTTCTCGCCGACCGGGACCCGGAGCCCGGCGTCGCCGAGGCCGCGCACCCCGGTCAGCCAGACGTCGAGCTGGGTTTCGAGCTGGGCGAGTGCGGTGGCCGCGCTGTCGGCGTACTCCCAGGTCTCGTATGACGCCGGCGGCGCGCCGAAGTGCGCCGCGTTGCGCGCGGCGAGCACGCCGGTGATGACGTGACCCAGTCGCCAGGCGATCGTGGTGAAGGCCGCGGGAACCGGTTGGGGGGAGGCGTAGTCCAGCGTGAAGTCCCCAGCGCCGAACTGTACGGGCGCCGTCGAGCTGCCGCGCGGCCGCACACTCCAAACGTCCGGCACCGGCGCCCAGAAATACTCGTCGTCGGTGAGGCCCTCGAGCCGGGCCCGGAGCTGGTGGTTCCAGTGGAACTCAAGCTGCTCGCGCAGCGTCCGATTCAAGTCGATTTCGTTGGTGTCCATGGAGCCACCGTGACATCTGTAGCGGACAGTTTCGGTCCGCTATCCGGCAGGGGGGGTGCATGGACGGGCGAGCGGGGCCGAGCGGGTACGACGGAGCGAGTGCCCACCTTGCTCGGGCTGCTGCAACAGCGCCAGGTCTGGACCGGCCCCGAGCTCGCCGGACGGCTCAGGGTCACGCCCCGCACGGTACGCAGTGATGCCGAGCGGCTGCGCGCGCTCGGCTGTCTGGTGCTTGCCGAGCAGGGTGTCGGCGGCGGCCTACCGGCTAGGGCCTGTTGTGAAAGTGGATCGTCTGTCAGACCTGCCTGGGGTCCTCCGAGCATGGAGATGACAGTGCAGCTGACGATCGACTGCTCCGATCCGCAGAGAAAGGTGACGTTCTGGGCCGAGGCCCTGGGCTACTTTCCTGAGCCTCCGCCGGGCGGGCACGCCACGTGGCGTGCTTACTGGGCGGCGGTGGGGGTGCCCGAGGCAGAGTTGCTCCCTCGCCGGCAACATCGCCGACCGGTCCACTGTCGCCGTCGTCAACCAGGTGAAGGCGCTCGATGACCCGGTGGCGAATGCCTGAGCCACCCCATGGCGTGGGCGCCCCCGGGAGGGAGCGTGTCTGAGCCTGGCCGGCGAGGAACGGCTCTGAGCTGATCCAGCCGGCGCGCCGACGCCGGGCGAGCTCACGACGATCGAGGGGCTTGACTGCGTACGGAGCTGTAACAGAAGCTGTTACGGAAGAGGGGAAGTGATGGCGGCCAACAGCCGATTGACGATCGCGACGCATGTGCTGGCATGGCTGGCGCTGGCGCGGCACCGGGGGCAGGAGGTGCTCACTTCTGAGCAGGTCGCGACCAGCGTCAACACCAACCCCGTGATCATCCGGCGCAGCCTCGGTGACCTGCGCCGAGCCGGCCTGGTGGAGGTCCGCCACGGCGCTGGTGGAGGCTGGAGCCTGGCCCGTGGGCCCGAGGAGGTCACCCTGCTGGAGGTCTACCATGCCGTCGGCGACCAGCCGCCGTTCGGCCTGCACCACACCGAGCCCAATCTGGAGTGCCCGGTCGGCCGGGGCATTCGACCCGCCCTGAGCGAGATCTACGGCCGGGTCGAACGAGCCATGCGGCAGGAGCTGGCGGCCACGTCGATCGCCGACGTACTGCGCAAGACGCTGGTGAACTAGCCGGCAGCCCAACAGTCCCGTGGTCGGACAGGCAACTTGCCGTTTGTCGTAACAGACTGTTCCAGTGACGGAACAAGGAGCGAAGCTGGTGGAATCCCTTCGGTGTCCGGTCGTCGAACTGCGTCAGTACACCCTGCACGCGGGGCGGCGAGACGTACTCATCGATCTGTTCGACCGGGAGCTCGTCGAGCCCCAGGAGGCCGTCGGCATGACCGTCCTGGGGCAATTCCGCGACCTGGACGACCCCGACCGGTTCGTATGGCTCCGCGGCTTCGACAGCATGCCGAGCCGTGCCAAGGCGCTGGAGGGCTTCTACGGCGGGCCGGTCTGGAAGAAGCGCCGCGACGAGGCGAACGCGACGATGATCGACTCCGATGACGTACTGCTGCTGCGGCCGGCCTCGGCGCGCGGCGGGTTCCCAGCCCCGGCCGCTGCCCGGCAAGCCCGCGGCGAGCCGGAGGCATGGCCACCGTCGCTGCTCCTCGCCACGATCTGGTACGGCCACGGCCCGTTCGACACGACGTTCGTCGAGTTCTTCGAGCGGCGGGTACGGCCCGTACTGGCCGAGACCGGGGGCGAGCCACTGGCGTACCTCCGGTCGGAACACGCCCCGAACACCTTCCCGGCGCTGCCGGTACGGCTGAACGAGGAGGTCTTCGTATGGTTCGCACGCTTCACCGACGAAGGACACATCGACGATCACCTGCAGCGCTTGCAGCAATCGGAACGCTGGCGCGACGAGGTGCTGCCGACCCTTTCGGAACGGTGGGCCAGGACCCCACAACAGCTACGGCTGGCCCCCACGGAGCGGTCAACACTGCGGTGAGTTCCTGAGGGGAACGGGTCATGCGCGCGTGAGAGCGTCACGGGGGTCGTACGCGGCCACTGGCATCCGGCTGGCGATGTGAGGTCATAACGCTGGCTGAGCTTGGACACCGGCACAGCGGGATCGCCGGGGGAGCGCCGTGCGGCGTAATGCCGACCTCGTCAGGACCATCGGGCATCGCCCTGCGAGGTCCACTCCGGCCGACGTGTTCGACTGCTCACGACCAACGTGGTCGCGGTCGGGTAAATTGGCGTCTCTCTCGTCGAGTGCGGCTGTGACGCCTGACCAACTCCCGCGCCGGGACGACCATGTTTGCCGACCGGAGCGGAAGGTCGCGCAGGCCGCGTACGTCACCGACTGGGCTGAGACGACCCGCGGCAGCGCGCTTGCGTGTCGGCCTCGGGGACCGTCCCCAAGTCGCACCGCACCACCACGCCGAAGGGGGCCGGCCCCGGACGTCACCGACCGAGCCAGGGCGCTTGCCGCGCGCCTGCCCAAATGGGCCCGGTCGAGGATGAGTGACCGGGTCCGCTTCCCGGGTCGGTGAGCAACCGCGTGAGCACGCGAACGAGCCGCGTGGAGACAACTGTTTCCGGTTGGTCTCCGGGGGCACCGAGTCCCGGCCGGAAGCGGGGCGGAGTCGTGCCGCGTCGACGGCGGGATCTCCTTCTCGGGGAGCGTCATGTCCGCCCCGCCGCGTGCCCGGTCTGACCGTCGCTCGACCGGTGGGGACTTACGCCCGCCTGTCCGCCCGCCCGGATCTCTCGACCTCGGCCATCGCGCTTTCCGTAGGCCGCGGGGACGGTACGGATGGGGTCCTGGTAGGAGTCGTCTCGGAGCCGATCAAAGTGGGCGGGGCCGTGCACGCTGACGGCTCCCGCCCCGTGAACAGGGGGGAGCCGTACAGGTTGTGGGAGAGGTATGCCTCAAGCGGTCATGCGTGACGGTGCGAGCGCCGGTTGCCGACGATGAGGCGGTAGACGAGGAGCAGGATGACGGAGCCGACGATCGCGGCGATCCAGGTGGAGAGGTCGAAGAAACCGTCGATGGAGTCGACGCCGAAGATGACCTTGCCGAGCCATCCGCCGAGCAGACCGCCGACGATGCCGATGAGCATGGTGATGATGATGCCGCCGGGGTCCTTGCCCGGCATCAGGGCCTTGGCGATGGCGCCGGCGAGGAGGCCGATGATGATCCACGCGATGATGCCCACGATGTGTCTCCGTCTCGTCGTATAAAGACTGTGTTAGCTCATCGTCTGCGCCGTCCGGGCCCTCACAAACCTCCCGCTTTGCATCGCAGCCCTGTCAGCTCCTGAAACGGGAGAGACGGTGTGGCGTCGAAATGGCGTAGTCCTGGTTCGCGCTTTGGGGCGGTGGGGGCGCGAGGTGTGGACGAAGAGGACCTATTGCCTCTCTGCCGGTGCCCGTGCCGCGCCGTCGGCCGGGCACCGGTGCCGCAATCGTGAGTCAGGCAACAGGGCTGTGGGACCGGTGTTTCCCTCCGGGCGGAGATTTCGGTTCGTGCATGGAATGCTGTGATCTTGGCCAGTGGCTTTCTGTCGGTCCGGCAGGGTGCGTTGAACTGAGGGGGCCCGATGCCGCAGGCTCCGCCGTCGCAGCAGGCCGAGGGCTGGACGGGTTGTGGAACACGGCGTCCAGGTCGACGTCAACGCCGTGGTACGGCGCCCCGGGGGAAGGTCCCCGCTCCGATGTTGAGGCGGTCGTAGGGGAGGCCGGTCGTGGAGCTGTGGCACGGTGCACCGGTGCCCGATGGGGTTCGCTCCCGCGTTCGTCGCGTTGTACGCCGCCGTCGAGATGGCCCTCTGGGGCAGCGGGGCCGCACGTCGGCCGGCTCGGCCACCCGGACTTCGTCCAGCGGGGACGCGCAGCCGCGGCATTACGAGCAGGCGGGGCCGATCGCCTCGGAGCGGGCCCCCAACGGCTACCGCGTCTATGACGAGGGGGCGGTGGTGCGGGTCCGCAACATCCGCTACCTATTGGCCGCCGGGCTCACCCTGGACGACGTGCGGGTCTTTCTGCCGTGCCTGGACGGACGTGACCACGGCGCCGCCGTCCGACAAGGGCATACGCGTCGCATTGGAGCGACTGGCGGTCCTCAACGAACGCATCGCCGCCCAGACCGCGATCCGGGACCGCCTGGAGACCGCACCGCGCCAAGCAACCAGTGACCGGATCCGGCCAGTGGCGTGACCACCCACCTCACTGCAGAACTTCTCAAGAGCCGAGCACCCCTACGCCCCTGGTGACCACACATGGTGACCACACACCCTTGCTGAGTGAGGAATGCGTGACTGCCGATGACGCCGTGTCGCCAGTCGCGTGCCCCAGGTAGAGGCCAAGGTAGAGGCCAAGCCCGGGCCGAAGCCGCCGACGAGCCGGGTCACCGAGCTGAGCGCCTCCAGCAGCTTGGCCAAGGCTGTCGAAGGCCCGGGATGTGAGCATGCTGCCGGCTGTCTCCCCGGGCCCGAGCAGGACGGGCACGACGAGGGAAACGATGTCGCCGCGGCCGGGCTGCATCGCAGGGCCGCCGACGGCTTGGACGAGGTCGGGCATGGAGCCGTGTACGTCGGCGAAATGGACGCTGTCGCGGTTCTTGGTGTCGGCGCTCGCCCAGGCAACACGGTTGGTGCCCCGAACCCACCGCCGTCGCCGCGGGTCCGCGCCCGTGTACGTCAGCGTGGAAGCACCAGCGGACGTCCGGCCGCTGCCGGACATCGAATGACGTGTCGCCGGCATTTTTCGTCGCGCCGCGCGCAGCCGCCGGAACAGGAACCCCCGGGCCGATCTGGGCGTGCGCTCCTCGCGTGGAGGAGGAGGATGGAGACGAGGGGAGGAAGTACAGCGGAGGCGGTTGAACGAAGGGGATGGCCGATCGTGGATCTTGTGCTGCGCCCGGGTACTGCTGACGATGCCGCAGAGTGCGGCAGAATCTGTTTCGAGGCCTTTGCCGATATCGCTCGTGAGCATGCGTTCCCGCCCGACATACCCAGTCCCGAGGTGGGTATCGCGCTGATCGAGGCGGGCCTGACGCACCCGCGGTTCTACAGCGTCATCGCCGAGCTGGACGGCCGGATCGTGGGGAGCAACTTTCTCGATGAGCGCTCGCCCGTCGTCGGAGTCGGGCCTGTCACCATCGATCCCGCTGTGCAGAACCGCGGTGTGGGCCGCCGACTGATGCGGGATGTGATGGACCGGGCGGCTGAGCGCCGGGTACCGGGGATCCGGCTGCTGCAAAGCGGATATCACAACAGATCATTCTCGCTGTACGCGAGCCTGGGGTTCGTGTTCCGGGAGACGGTGGCATGCATGCAGGGACCGGCGATGATGCGTGTGGTGCCTGGGCACACCGTCCGGGAGGCCACGGATGCGGACCTCGACACCTGCAACGATCTGTGCCGACGAGTGCACGGCATCGACCGCGGCGGCGAGGTGGTTGACGCGCTCAAACAAGGAACGGCCCGTGTCGTCGAGCACGAGGGGCGCGTCACCGGTTACGCCACGGATCTGGCGTTCTTCGCTCACGCAGTGGCCCGGACCACCACGGACCTCCAGGCACTGGTCGCCTCGGCTCCCGCGTACGGCGGCCCCGGCATCCTCGTGCCCGCGCGGAACAGCCTGCTGCTGCAGTGGGGCCTCGCCAACGGCCTCAAGGTGGTGCAACTCCTGAGCTTGATGAGTATCGGCCTCTACAACGAGCCCGCCGGGGCGTACCTGCCATCGATCCTCTACTGAGGAGAGTTCGGCATGCGACGCTGTCCGGCACCCGTGCCCGCCGCTGCGTTCCGCTTGGGACGAAGCCGGTGTCCCGCCCGGGTTCAGGACGGGCCGTGGCCTGGTCGCGGTCGGTCCGGCGGCCGGGGACGTGGTGACCGAGCCGCAGGCCGAACTGCTCCTGGGGAAAGGCCGGCACCCGGACGCCGACCGGATCGGGTGGGCCGGATCGAGCGGGAGCGCCTGAAGGGGGCAGGAGCACGACGCAGGCGCGGCGGGCGACCGTGCTGGGCAGGCACACACCGAGCGCAACCAGTCGCAGCGCACCGAGTCGGCGAACGAACGGTCGCCCTGGCCGGCCATGGGGCCGGTCTTCCGGGCGCCGTCGACGTCGCCGGTCGCGTGGGCGCTGCCTGATGAGGAACACCGCCGGGTGAGGGAGCTGTGCCAGGACCTCGCCCGGGAGAAGACAGTGATGTGGCTGGAGGAGTCGGTCGCGGAGATCCGCCGGGGGAAGTGACGGTGAGCCCCGTGCCGGTGAGGGACGCCACCGGCCGGAGGCGTCCCGGGCGACGTCGACCCCGCCTGTACGACCGGTTCGGGTTCCCACCGGCGTGACGACCGCTCTTCCCGGCTTCCCCACCCGGCGGAGAACGATCGCGTCGGCAGCCTGGGCGCCGGTGCTCGCTTTGCTCGCTGCTGCCGCCCAGCGGCGTGCGGGCCCGCGGAGCACCCGGCGGGTCCCGGGGCTGCCGCCGTCGGCGATCGGCCGCGCACAGTCAGTGGCTGCGGGCGTCCGCCCCGTGTTCCACCCCGGACCGGTACGGCAAGCCCTGTTCGTGATGCCCTCCGCAGGCGGAGGGCATCACACGGTACTCGTGGGGTTTCTAGAAGCGGCTGACCATCCCCGGGATGCCCCGAGGGGTCGGCAGCGGCAGCGGGTTGGGGGCGCTGCGTTCGCCTGCGGCGGGAGCGGCCTGACAGGTCGCGTCCTTGGACGGCAGCTTGCCGGTGGTCAGGTAGGCGGTGGCCGTCTTGTCGGCGCACGACTTGGTGCCGTAGATGCCGTGTCCGACACCTCCGGAGACCGTCACCATCTTCGCCCCCTTCATGGCGCGGCGCAGGCCCTGACCGCTGGTCAGCGGCGTCTGGGAATCCCACTCGTTCTGCAGGATCAGCGCACCGACCTTGTTGTCGATCGTGGTGGCGGGCTCGCTGCCCTTCTTCCAGAAGGCGCACGGCTTGATGTGGGAGGCGAAGTCGCCGTACAACGGGTACTTCGCCTTGTCCCGGATCGCGTCCTTGCGGTACTGCTCGGGATCGCGCGGCCAATTGCGGGTGTCGGCGCAGACGACGGACCAGAAGCCGGCGTCACCGTTGTCGGCGGGCACGGCCCGGCCGAACGACGGCGGCAGGGGCGCGGGCGTCCGGGGCTTCCGGCCGGCGGACGGGGGTGCTCCGGTGGCGGCCTTCTGCAACGCGGCGACCGACTCGGCGGCGTCGCGCACACTGAAGAACATGCCCCGGCTGCCGAGGCGGATGTCGTCACCTGTCAGAAGCGTGCCGTCGAGGTCGATGGGCTTGCGGTTGGCCTGGGCGACCAGGTCGTAGAAGGTCTTGCGGACCGCTTTCGGGGTCTTTCCCAGCTTGTATGTGGCATGCCGCGCGGCGGCCCACTCGGTCCACCTGGTGAAGGCGGGCTCGGTGCCCTCCGCCCAGACCTGGATCATGCCGCGCCACACCCGGGCCGGGTCGACGGCGCTGTCCAGCACGAAGCGGTCGGAGCGCTTCGGGAACATCTGCGTGTAGACAGCGCCGAGGTAGGTGCCGTACGAGTACCCGAGGTAGGAGATCTTCTTCTCGCCGAGCACGGCCCGGACCACGTCCATGTCGCGGGCGGTGTTGCGGGTGGTGATGTGGCGCAACGTGTCACCCTGCTTGGCGTCGCACTTCTCAGCGACCTTCCGGGCCCACTTCACGTCCCTGTTGAACGTTTCGGCCTTGTACGGCCGTTCCCAGTTCCGCTCCTCGGACGTCAGGCCGCAGCCGACGGGGGAGCTCTGGCCGATACCTCGCGGGTCGAAGCCGATGAGGTCGTACTTGGCCTTCACGGCCTTGGGCAGCTCGCCTGCCAGGTACTGCGGCATGTCGACGCCCGGCCCGCCCGGACCCCCAGGGTTGAGCAGAAGCACACCGCGCCGCTCCTTCTTGGTGCTCGTCTTCATCCGCGATATCGCGAGATCGAGCTTCTTGCCGCCCGGACTGCTGTAGTCGAGCGGCACCTTGATCGTGGCGCACTGGAAGGCGGCAGGCGTCGCCGTGTCGCAGCGGTGCCAGGCCGGCTTCTGCTGGAGGTACGGGCGAAGGGGATTCTCCGCAGCGGATGCCGTGGCCGGGGTCAGCGCGGGAACCAGCGTGGTGACGGCGCCGACCGCCAGGAAGAGGGCAATTCGACTGTTTCGCACGTGGGTTGAACCCTTGGTCGGTTGCGTACTGGACGTACCCACCTTTTCGTGCGCGGACGTTCAGCGAATCCCTCCACAAGGCAGAGTTTCTCCCACCCTGGTGGGATGGTCAGCTGCGACAGATACTGCTTGAGTCGCACAACCACAACCGGCTCAACGCCGTCTCCTTCTGGTGGACTTCTGAGATTCGATCAGTCCGTGATTCCTCTTCGCCGGACCACACCGCTTCCCCATGCTCTTCGACGAGCCCACCGAAGGACGCGACGAGAACGAAGCCGCCTTACCGCCGCCGGCCTGGCCGACCGCCTGGACCGGGGCTGGGCCCACGCGCATGAGCCGGTCGACACCGGGCGCACCGGCTCCGAAGGGGTGTGGACTGGGACGCTGGTTTCGGCTGTGTCCGGTGGGCTGTCTTGTGCGGATGATGACCGGGACGGCATTGCGCCACACACGGATGGGTGACCCGGTGCACTCCTGAGTGCCGTACAGGCTGGTACGGGCCCGCCGTTCGATCATGGATCTGGCGCTGCTGCGCGGGCTCCGCCTCCGTCGTGTTGATCACAGGCTCGACACGTCAACCACGATAGGAGACCTCATGCCCACCAAGACGCTGTGGATTTCCACTGCGGACTGCCAGGCCGGCGCTTTCGCCGCCTTCCCCGACCGTGGCGAGCGGCACCCGGGGGTGCCGCTGTACACGGACGCCTTCGGCGTGCGGGCCGAACTGGAGGAGAGGGCCCGCGGACTGGCCGAGCACGGGTACGTTGCTGTCCGCCGGCCCGTGCCGCTCGGCCGGCTGCCAGGGCCATCCGTGCCCCTCCTCCTGACTCGCGCCGTCGCGCTGTGTCGGCTGTCGCATGGGGTGGGGGAGGGGCATGCCAGTGACGCGTCGACGATGCCGGGAGTGTCAGCCGGCCTCTATGGTCGCTTTGCCGGGAGGGGCTGAAGCGCTGGCCAGCGCGCGAGCATACGTTGCCGCAGAGCGGTGCTGAGTCTGCTCACTCCGCTCAGCGAGGTGTGGTCGGCCGTCATCCGGCCAACGACCCCGAGCCGGTGGACGAGCCGTTGTCGGGCGGTCGCGGTGCCCCACCTCCAGTCTTGGTGCGGAATCCGGGCCAGGTGGTCAGTGCTTTCGCGATGTGCCCGCTGAACCAGCGCGTCGCCGCGGAGCAGCCAGCCGGCGCACGCGTCCGCGAGACCGTCCTGGACATCGGAGCCGGTCACAGTGCGCCATTCCTTGCGGTACGCGCTCTCTGCCCGTTCCAGCAGCGGCTCCGGCGCTGAAGTGACGCACCAGCAGGTCGGGAAACCGATGCGCAGGTAGGCGAGCTCCATCAGACCGCTGCCCAGTGATGCTTGCTCGAAGTCGATGAATCTGATCCCCGTGGCGGTGTGGAGATCGTTGCCGGGGCAGGGATCCCCGTGGAGAAGGGCATGTCCGGATGCCTGGTCGAGCCGGTTCACGAGGTCATTGAGTTCGCCGGACACGCCAGAGGTGACAGGAACCTCCAGGGCCCCGGCCAGCCGCAGGAAAGACTCGATATCGGCCTGGTTCGGGCCCTGCCACCGGGGAAGTACGCCAACATCCTCCGGGCGGGCGGTGGCATGCAGCCGTGCCAACGCGGTCGCGTAGCCGACGATCCAGTCACCGGCCGGGTGTCGGTGATCCAGATGCTCCAGTACCAGGACCCGCTCGGCGGGATCGGTGGCCAGCAGCGCCGGCACCACGGGAAGGACAGCTCGGGTGGCGAGCCGCAGCGCGGCCACCTCGCGGGCGTATCGCTCATCGGCGTCAGGGCCGTCGACGATCTGCTTCACCACCGCCGTTGCCTCTGGCAACTCGACACGCCACACGCGCGAGCGGGGGCTGCTGCCCAGCCTGCGAGAGCGCCTGGGCGATCCCAACTCCGCCCGTAACTCGTCCCCGAATGGCAGTCGTAACCACATGCGCTCATCCTCCCACACGGACGAACGAGCCTGCGGTCACCGCCCACAAGTGGCCGTCCTGCTTCACGCCGCCGAGGACCGTGAGACCCGCGGTGAGAGAGGGACACCTGGGGCTGGCTTCGAGGTGCTGGCAGGTCCCATCAACCTGCTTGGCCACTCGGTCACGAAGCGGTGCCAGGCCGTGTCTCCTCACTTTCGGCGGCGCGAGAGACTTCCGCCGCAGCTCGTGGAATCGCGGCCCGACATTCATGAGTACCGCGCCCCGCTGCTTCCTGTGATCGGAAGGCATGCAGGGCGAAGCCGGACGGCATCGCCCTGCACGGTGTGCCTGCTGCGTGAAGCACGTTCCCGGCGCTGCCCGTACCCAGGTGGCCGGAAGCCGGGCACGACCAGTTGCCGGCGCCATGGTCCGGGGCTGGACACCCCAGTGCGCGCGCTGCGCTCGCCGCCCGAGCGCATGAACGAGCCGCCGCGGAGGACTGGGACGTATTCCGTCCTTTCCGCCGGCCGACGGGGTGGTCGACATCGTGTTGGACGTGTTCGCTCCGCGCACCCGTCAGAGTGTCACCGAGTGCTGCGCCCGACCGGCGGGCTGGTCGTGGTACGTCCTACCGAGCGGCACCTGGACGGGCTGTCCGCACGGCCGCCGCGTCACCTCCGGTCGACGCGGCAGGGATCGGCGTTCGGCTCGGGCGTCAGCCGGTCAGGTGGGTCACCACCGAGCGCATGGCGTGGCGCAGGGCCGGGCGAGTCTCCTCGGGCGCGTCGAGGGTTTCGAAGCCGTGGTGGCCGTTCGGGACGTCGACCAGTTCCAGGTGCGCCCCGCAGTCCTTGGCCGCGGTCACGAACGCCTCCACAGTGGCGGCGATCTCGGGTGTCTCCCGCCCCGCACGGAGGAGGACGATGGGCAGGGGACCCGCGTGCGTGACCGCCCGGGCGGGGCGGAACCGGCTACCGGACAGCCCCCAGTTGGGCAGCGGCGCCAGGATCGGGTAGGAGGCGGCCAGGCAGCGCAGCCAGGCCGGGGGTTTCATCAGCCAGTGCGCCGTGAGCAGGCCGCCACCGGAGAAGAACCACAGGGCGACCCGGTCCGCGTCCACCCGGGGATCGGCGCGCACCAGTTCCACCGCGGCGGTGACGTCCGCCGCCGCGCGCTCGTAGTCGGCGATGTCGTGCAGCCGGTGGTCGAGGGTCACGCCGACCATGCCCTCGGCGGCCGCCAGGCGGGCGTAACCCACCAGGGTCGGCCAGTCGCGCGGGGCCGGCCGGGCCCCGGCGGGAACCGGGCCGCCGTGCACGAAGACCACGGCCGGTCGCGGGCCCTCGGCGTCCGGGACGTACAGGTCGACATGTCCCTTGCGGTCCCGGGGCAGCTCGGGCACGTCCAGTGGGAACGGGCGCAGATGGGCGGGCGGTGCGTCGGCGCCGACCGGCCGCAGGCGGCGCCCCTCGCCGACCGCGGCGCGCAGCAGGACGTCCGCCAGTTCGGCGGGGCACGACAGCATCGGCCAGTGCCCGGTGGGCAGTTCGAAGAAGCGCACCCGAGGGCCGGTCAAGGCCGCCAGCATGGGGTCGCCGAAGTCGACGAGCCGCTGCACCAGGTCGACGGTGACGCCGTTACGGGTGCACAGCACCCCGGTGGTGGGCACGGCGGCCACCGCTCCGGTCAGCCGCAGCGGCTGGAGCAGGGTGCCCAGCGGCTGCGGCGCGGCATGGGCGGTGAGCCGGTCCAGTGCCGCGTCGGAGACGCCGGCGGTACTGCCCCAGCGCTGCCACTCGTCACGGGCCGGCGGCGCCAACTCGCCGTCGTACTGACCGTGTTGCGCCCGGTCGGCCAGCTGCGCGCGCAGCACCTGGTCCGGCACGGCGGCCAGGGGCGGGACGCCGTTCCGCGGCATCCCGCAGTCCAGGTGCACGACGCGGGCGACGCGCTGTGGCCGCCGGTCGGCGGCACCGAGCACCGGGTGGATGCCGTAGTCGTGACCGACGAGCACAATCTCCCGGCCGGACGCCGCGTCCACCGCGTCGATCACCGCGATCACGTCCGCGATGTGCGTCTCCAGATCGACGCGCGCTGACGTGGCGGGGCGGCCCGCTTCGACTCCGGTCAGCGGGACCGCGTGCACCTCGCTGCCCGCAGCGGCCAGCCGCGCGGTCGTCTCCTGCCACACATGGGTGCCGGTGAACACGCCCGCCACCATGATGAACACGGTCATTGCACTCCTCGGGTCCGTCACATGACGTCGCGGCGGTCGCGCACGCCCTGGTCCCGCGGACCGGGGCCTTCGCCCGGTCCGCGCGCCGGTACCGTAGGAACTCCCCCAGAGGGAGGTTCAAGTGTCCACGTCGCGCGAGGTTCTCTGGAGCATCGGCGAGCTCGCCGAGCGGGCGGGTGTCACCGTGAAGACCGTCCGTTTCTACTCCGACGGGGGTCTGCTGCCCGAGGCGTCCCGTAGCGGCGGCGGGCATCGTCGGTACGGCCCCGAGGCGCTGGAGCGGCTGCGGCTGATCCGCTCCCTGCGCGCCCTCGATCTGCCGCTGCCCGAGGTGCGCCGGGTCCTGGAGGACGAGGGCGCGGCGGGCCGGGTGCTGGAGGACGCCGTCGCGGGTCGCCTGCGCGAGCTGGGCAGTGAGCTGACGGCGTTGCGCTGGCGGGAGGCGGCGCTGCGGCTGGTGCGGGAGTGCCCGCCGGCGAAGCGGGCCGACCGGCTGCGGCTGATCGGCGCGGTGAGCAGCCCGCCGAGCACGGCACCGCTGGCCCGGTTCTGGCGTGGCTGGCTGCCGCCGCGGATGCCGGCCCGGGCGACCGCGGCGTTTCTGGAGGTGGCCGTTCCGCAGCCGCCCGACGAGCCGGACCCGGCGCAGGTGCTCGCCTTCGCCGAGCTGCACGCGATGACGACAGCCCCCTGTCCGGCCGGACGGCAGCCCCAGCCGGAGGTGCACCGGGTGGCCGGGGCCCGCGGGGCGGCGGTACTGTACGCGGGCCTCACCGAGGCGTACGAGCTCGCGGGCCCGCAGCTGCGCCGAGCGCGGGATCCGATCCCGGGTGAGGCGCTGGACGCCTACGTGGCGGCGTACGCGAGCGCGTACGGCAGCCGGGACACCCGGGAGTTCCGCCGCCTGCTGGCCGCTCGACTCGCGGCCGGGCCGCGTCTGGACCGGTACTGGGAGCTGACGGCTGTGGTGATCACGTCGCCGGGCGGCCGGCCGGAACCGACCCCGGGCTCCGCGGACGACTGGCTGCGCGCGGCGCTGGAGCGGGACAACGCCAAAGCGGTGTAGACAGATACCTGCTCTGTTCCCACGGTCTGTCCACCGTCGTGCCGACCGAGGGAATCCGCGGGTGCTCCGAAGCTCCGGAGCCGAGCAGGCCGTCCACGAACCCACCGGGGCGTTTTCCCCGGCTCGGGCTCCCCGGGCAGCTCGTGCCGGAACCGCTCCGGGGGTCCGGTCCTCACATCGCCATGCGCGCACCGCTTGACCTCAATCACGGTTCAGGTATGACGCTGATCCGCATGACGCCGGAAACCATGGACCGCGCGGCAGACATCGAGGCGATCCACCAACTCGTCGCCACCGTCGAGCACTCCCAGCAGACCAAGGACGCCGAGGAGTTCCTCGGCCTCTTCCACCCGGACGCGATCTGGACGACGGCCCAGGGCAAGGTCCTCCTCATCGGCCTCGACGCAATCTCGCAGTTCACCCGCAAGGTCCTCCCAGCGGCGAGCTGGGACGCCAAGGTCACCTATGAGATGGTCCACGTGCTCTTCACCCGCCCCGACGTCGCGGCCGTCAAAGTCCGTCAGCGTTACCTCACCCCGGGCGAGGAGCGCGAAGGCGCCCCGCTGTATCGACCCGATGTTCTTCAGGCACGCCTCTCCGCGGGTCATGCAGTCCTTGCCCACCGGCATGTCCCAGCACCGGTCGACCAGCTCCACACCCGGCGCGACAGCCCCCGCGGCCAAAGACTTACCGGCCGCTCGGGCCTTCGCTTCCCCGGCCCTGCGCAAGGCCTCGGCGCGCCTGTCCGCACGCGCCTCCTACGCGGCGATGGGAGGGGACAGTCCGATGCGGAGCTTGCGGCCCTTGGCGTCCTGCTTACCTCAGCCACGCTGCTGCGTGGCCTGCCGCTTCACCGCACCGCTCGCGGTGAACGTCGGCAGGGCCGGCCCGGGTCCGTCCTGGTGAACTCGTAGACGCCCTGCCGGCGCGGTCGATCGCTGGCGACGCCTGCGCCGCAGGGAAGCGCCGGCCCGCCGGGCCGCGCCCCGCGACATCACGATCCGGTCAAGAGGTGCCCTCGGGGTCTTGATGTACGGGCGTGTAATCGATTCCATACACACGTCGATGTAATCGATTCCACGAGTGCCCACCCGGTGCTCGCACGACTGATACACAAGGAGGTGGAGACGGTGGCCGGCATCAAGGACGTCGCAGCCGAGGCCCGCGTCTCCGTAGCCACGGTCTCGCGCGTGCTGAACGACCACCCGTCGGTCAGCGCCGACGCACGCACCCGCGTGCTGGCCGCCGTCGAGGCCCTGGGCTACCGACCGAACGCCGTCGCCCGCTCCCTGCGCACCGACCAGACCCACACCCTCGGCCTGGTCATCAGCGACGTGCTGAACCCGTACTTCACCGAACTGGCCCGCTCCGTCGAGGAGGAGGCCCGCGCGCTCGGCTACAGCGTCATCATCGGCAACGCCGACGAGCGGCCCGACCTCCAGGACCACCACGTACGCAACCTCCTGGACCGCCGGATCGACGGCCTGCTCGTCTCCCCGACGGACGGCGGCTCGCCGCTGATGCTGGACGCCGCCCGGGCCGGGACGCCCATGGTGTTCGTGGACCGGTGGATCCCGGGCATGGACGTGCCGGTCGTCCGGGCGGACGGGCGGGCCGCCGTACGGGACCTCGTGGCGCATCTGCACGGGCTCGGGCACCGGCGGCTCGCGATCATCGCGGGCCCGGCGGCGACCACGACCGGCCAGGAGCGCGTCGAGGCCTTCCGCGAGGCGCTCGGCGCGTACGGGCTCGAACTGCCCGACGCCTACATAGGGCAGGGCGACTTCCAGGCCGAGAGCGGCCACCGGGTCACCGAGGGGTTCCTCGCCCTGGCCGAGCCGCCCGAGGTCGTGTTCGCGGCCGACAACCTGATGGCGCTCGGCGCGCTGGACGCGGTACGGGCGCACGGCCTGCGCGTGCCCGACGACCTCGCGCTGGCCGCGTTCGACGACATCCCGTGGTTCGTGCACACGGATCCGCCGATCACGGCGATCGCCCAGCCGACGGACGAGCTGGGCCGGGCCGCCGTACGGGCCCTGGTCGACCGCATCGAGGGACGGCCCGGCGAGTCCGTCACCCTCCCCGCCCGCCTCGTCGTACGCCGCTCCTGCGGCGAGAACCCCGACGAGAACCCCGTAACGAACAGGAGCCAGTCGTGAGCGACGCGGACGAGTTGCTGCGCATCGAGGGCATACGCAAGACCTTCCCGGGCGTGGTGGCACTGGACGGCGTCGACTTCGACCTGCGCCGGGGCGAGGTGCACGTGCTGCTCGGTGAGAACGGCGCGGGCAAGAGCACCCTCATCAAGATGCTCTCCGGCGCCTACACCCCCGACGCCGGGCGGATCCTGGTCGGCGGTGAGGAGACGCGCATCCAGGGCGCGCAGGACTCCGAGCGGCTCGGGATCGCCACCATCTACCAGGAGTTCAACCTCGTACCCGACCTGACGGTCGCCGAGAACATTTTCCTGGGGCGCCAGCCGCGCCGCTTCGGCATGATCGACCGGAAGAGGATGGAGGCGGACGCCGAGGTCCTCCTCGCACGGGTGGGCGTGAACGTGTCGCCCCGCGCACGGGTGGGGGAACTCGGCATCGCCCGCCTGCAGATGGTCGAGATCGCCAAGGCGCTCAGTCTGGACGCGCGCGTGCTGATCATGGACGAGCCGACGGCCGTGCTCACCTCCGAGGAGGTCGAGAAGCTCTTCGCGATCGTGCGCAGGCTGCGCGAGGACGGTGTCGGGATCGTCTTCATCACGCACCACCTGGAGGAGATCGCCGCCTTGGGCGACCGGGTGACCGTCATCCGCGACGGCCGGAGCGTCGGGCAGGTCCCGGCCTCCACGCCCGAGGACGAGCTCGTACGGCTCATGGTGGGGCGCTCGATCGAGCAGCAGTACCCGCGCGAACGGGCCGACCGCGGCCCCGTGTTGCTGTCCGTTGAGGGACTGACCCGGGACGGTGTCTTCCACGACGTCAGCTTCGAGGTGCACGCCGGCGAGGTCGTCGGCATCGCGGGGCTCGTCGGAGCCGGCCGTACGGAGGTCGTACGGGCGGTCTTCGGGGCCGACGCGTACGACCAGGGCACCGTGAAGGTCGCCGGCACGCCGATCGCCAAGGACGACGTCAACGCGGCGATGACCGCCGGCATCGGGCTCATCCCGGAGGACCGCAAGGGTCAGGGCCTGGTACTGGACGCGTCGGTCCAGGAGAACCTCGGCCTGGTGACGCTGCGGTCGGCCACGCGCGCGGGGCTCGTCGACCTCAAGGGCCAGCGCGAGGCCGCCGCGCGGATCGCCGGGCAACTCGGCGTGCGGATGGCCGGACTCGGCCAGCACGTGCGGACACTCTCCGGCGGCAACCAGCAGAAGGTCGTCATCGGCAAGTGGCTGCTCGCCGACACCAAGGTGCTGATCCTCGACGAGCCGACGCGCGGCATCGACGTCGGCGCCAAGGTCGAGATCTACCAGCTCGTCAACGAACTCACCGCCGCCGGCGCGGCCGTCCTGATGATCTCCAGCGACCTTCCCGAGGTGCTCGGCATGAGCGACCGGGTGCTGGTGATGGCCCAGGGCCGGATCGCCGGTGAACTCTCCGCCGACGAGGCGACCCAGGACGCCGTGATGGCACTCGCCGTCAGCACTCCCACGACCGGAACGGAGGCCTCCCGTGGCCACTGACACGCTCAAGAGCACGACGGGCGCGGGTGGCGCCTCGAGGGGCCTGCGCCGCCTCCTGCTCGACAACGGCGCGCTCACCGCGCTCATCGTCCTCGTCATCGCGATGTCGGCGCTGTCCGGTGACTTCCTGACGACGGACAACCTCCTCAACGTCGGCGTCCAGGCGGCCGTGACCGCCATCCTCGCCTTCGGCGTGACCTTCGTGATCGTCTCGGCGGGCATCGACCTGTCGGTCGGCTCGGTCGCCGCGCTGTCGGCCACGGTCCTGGCCTGGAGCGCCACCTCGGCGGGCGTCCCGGTCTTCCTCGCCGTACTCCTCGCCATAGCGACGGGCATCGTCTGCGGACTGGTCAACGGCATCCTGATCTCCTACGGCAAGCTGCCGCCGTTCATCGCCACACTGGCCATGCTGTCCGTGGCCCGCGGCCTGTCCCTCGTCATCTCCGAGGGCTCCCCGATCGCCTTCCCCGACTCCGTCTCCCACCTCGGGGACACGCTCGGCGGCTGGCTGCCCGTGCCGGTGCTGGTGATGGTCGTCATGGGCTTGATCGCCGCCTTCGTCCTCGGCCGGACGTACATCGGCCGCTCCATGTACGCGATCGGCGGCAACGAGGAGGCCGCGCGGCTGTCCGGACTGCGCGTGAAGAAGCAGAAGCTCGCCATCTACGCCTTCTCCGGCGTCTTCGCCGCCGTCGCCGGTGTCGTGCTCGCCGCCCGGCTGTCCTCCGCGCAGCCGCAGGCCGCCGACGGCTACGAACTGGACGCGATCGCCGCGGTCGTCATCGGCGGCGCCTCCCTCGCGGGTGGTACGGGCAAGGCGTCCGGCACGCTGATCGGCGCGCTGATCCTGGCCGTGCTGCGCAACGGGCTGAACCTGCTGAACGTCTCCGCGTTCTGGCAGCAGGTCGTCATCGGCGTCGTCATCGCGCTGGCGGTGCTGCTCGACACCGCCCGCCGCAAGGCCGGGGCGGCGCCGGTCACGGCCGGCACCGGCGGCGACAAGGGCAGGCAGGCGGCGACGTACGCGCTCGCGGCCGTGGTCACCGTCGCGATCGTAGGTGCCACGTCCTTCCTGCACAACGGCTCCTCCGCCCCGAGCAGCCCGAAGATGGGCCTGTCGCTGTCCACCCTCAACAACCCCTTCTTCGTGCAGATCCGGGCGGGTGCCCAGGCGGAGGCGGAGAAGCGGGGCGTGGACCTGACCGTCACGGACGCCCAGAACGACGCGTCCCAGCAGGCCAACCAACTGCAGAACTTCACCAGTGCCGGCCTCGGCGCGATCATCGTCAACCCGGTGGACTCGGACGCGGCGGGCAACTCGGTGAACGCGGCCGACAAGGCGAGGATCCCGGTCATCGCGGTGGACCGGGGCGTCAACAAGGCTCCGGTGGACACCCTCGTCGCCTCCGACAACGTCGCCGGCGGGGAACTCGCCGCCAAGACCATCGCCGACAAGCTGGGCGGCAAGGGCAAGATCGTGATTCTGCAGGGCCAGGCCGGCACCTCCGCCGCCCGCGAGCGCGCCCAGGGCTTCGCCAAGGGCCTCAAGGCCTACCCGGGCATCCAGGTCGTGGCTCAGCAGCCCGCCGACTTCGACCGCACCAAGGGCCTCGACGTGATGTCGAACCTGCTCCAGGCCCACCCGGACGTCCAGGGCGTCATCGCCGCGAACGACGAGATGGCCCTCGGCGCGATCAAGGCGCTGGGTTCCAGGGCCGGCACGTCGGTCTCGGTGGTCGGCTTCGACGGCACGCCTGACGGACTCAAGGCGGTCGAGGGCGGCACGCTGTACGCGTCCGTGGCGCAGCAGCCGTCCCAGCTCGGCAGGATCGCCGTGGACAACGCCCTGAAGGCGCTCCAGGGCAAGAAGGTCGAGGAGACGGTGAAGGTGCCGGTGAAGGTGGTCACGAAGGAGAACGTGGCCGGCTTCACCGGCTGACATCGGGGAACGGCCGGGCGGTCGTCCACCGCTGGTGGGATCGCCCGGTCATGTCACTCACGTGGGGAGACAACACATGTACGACTACGACCTCCTGGTCGTGGGGTCGGCCAACGCCGACCTGGTGATCGGAGTGGAGCGCCGGCCCGGTGCCGGCGAGACCGTGCTCGGCTCCGACCTGGCCGTCCACCCTGGCGGCAAGGGCGCGAACCAGGCGGTCGCCGCCGCCAGACTCGGCGCCCGTACGGCTCTGCTGGCCCGGGTCGGCGACGACGCGCACGGCCGGCTGCTGCTGGACTCGCAGCGGGAGGCCGGCGTCGACACGGTGGGTGTCCTGGCGGGCGGTGCGCCGACCGGGGTCGCGCTGATCACGGTCGACCCGTCCGGGGACAACAGCATCGTCGTCTCACCGGGCGCGAACGGCCGGCTGGCCCCGGAGGACGTGCGCGCCGCCGGGCACCTGTTCCGCGGCTCCCGGGTGGTCTCGGCGCAGCTGGAGATCCCGCTGGAGACCGTGGTGGAGGTCGTACGGAACCTGGCGCCGGGCAGCCGCTTCGTCCTCAACCCCTCGCCGCCGCGCCCTCTGCCGCCGGAGGTGCTGGCGGCCTGCGACCCGCTGATCGTCAACGAGCACGAGGCGAAGGTGATCCTGGGCGGGTCCGCCGTCGGGGACGCGCCCGAGGACTGGGCGCGGACCCTGCTGGCGAAGGGCCCGCGGTCGGTGGTGGTGACGCTGGGTTCGGAGGGCGCGCTGGTGGCGTCGGCGGAGGGCGTCGGCCGTGTCGCGTCCGTGAAGGTGGACGCGGTGGACACGACGGGCGCGGGCGATGCTTTCACGGCCGCCCTGGCCTACCGGCTCGGTGCGGGCGAGTCCCTGGCTCAGGCGGCGGCGTACGCGGCTCGGGTCGGGGCGGCGACGGTGACGAAGGAGGGCGCGCAGGCGTCCTTCCCGACGGCGGCGGAGGTCGCCGCCCAGTGAAGAAGACCGGGATACTGAACCGCCATCTCGCCGGTGCGCTGGCCGAACTGGGCCACGGCGACGGGGTGCTCGTGTGCGACGCGGGCATGCCCATACCGGTCGGCCCGCGTGTGGTGGACCTGGCCTTCCGGGCCGGGGTGCCGGCGTTCGCGGAGGTCCTGGAGGGGCTGCTGGCGGAGCTGGTCGTCGAGGGGGCGACGGCGGCGGCGGAGGTACGGCGGGAGAATCCGCAGGCGTCGAAGCTGCTGGACGGCTACTTCCCCGCGCTGGACCTCGTCTCGCACAAGCGCCTCAAGGAGCTGTCGGCGGGGGCCCGGCTGGTCGTCCGCACCGGCGAGGCACGGCCGTACGCGAACGTGCTGCTGCGCTGCGGCGTCTTCTTCTGAGACCACCGGAACGCTTTCGAGGGGCCCGGTCCGTCGACCGGGCCCTCGGCTTTTCCCCTCCCGCCAGGAACCCCCGCGATCCCCCGGATCCTCTGCCAGAAGTCCTGACACCGAGTAACGATCCGGTCCACGCCGGACAGCGCCGCGCGCGCCCGCCGCCAGTGCTCATCCACCTGGCCCCGGCGTGGCCCGCCACCCCATCGGCGGCAAGTCCGACACCACCACTGGCCCCGCAACCACCACCGCCTCCCTGACCGAGTAGACCAGGTCGTACGGGTCGGCGGTGCGCAGGTGGGCCACGGCGCCGGCGCACACCAGGCTCAGACCCGGGGCGCCCGGGTAGCGGGCGGCGGCGCGCTGGTGCTGCGTGGGGGAGGAGTCCACGGCAGGGACCTTCGCGCCGAGGGCGGCCATGCGGGCGGCGTGCCGGCCAAGCCCGCTGCCCAGGTCGAGCACGCGCGCCCTTCACGTCGCCGAACACCTCGGTGCCGGGGCCCGCCCCCGGGAAGTCCCAGTCCAGCGGTCCAGCTCGGGCAGCTCGATCCGTCGGGCAATCCGGTGGGCGCCTTAGGTGGTCCGGACGCCCTGGTTGTGTGTCTCGATGTCGGACGAGGGGTGCTCCATCAGCAGTGGGGTGGTCAGAGGCGCAGGGCGTAGCAGCGAAGGACGTCGAGGTCGGCGGTGCGCACCACGGACCATCCCGTGGTGAGCAGCTCGGTGTCCGCGGGGGTGATGCCGAGCCGTAGGAGGGCCAGGTCGGTGGTCGTGCGGCGGCCGGCGATCTCGGTGACGACCCGGAAGGTTCCACCGGGTGCCACGAGTCGGCGGACACGGTCGAGGAACGCCGACTTGTCGTCCATCCACCGGTGGACCAGGTGGCACGTGATGAGCGCGTACGCCGACTCCGGCAGGGCGGTGTGGTCGTCGGCGGTGATGTCCAGGCACCGCCACGTCGGCCCGGGGCCGGGGCCGGTGCCCTGGGCGGCGGCGAGCGCGACGGCGCTGGGCGAGCAGTCGACGCCCGTTGTGCGGTATCCGAGCTCATGACAGAGGTGGCGGGCCAGGGCGCCGGCACCGCTGCCGATGTCGAGCGCGGGGCGGCCGTTGCCGGGTCCCGGCTGCTGGTCCATCAGCCGCTTCTCGGCTTCACACAGCGGCCGGTACTGGCGGCCTTGGGCCCAGAGCGGCTCCCAGTAGACGGCGCTCGCGGTGGATGCGGTGGTGGTCACGGTGATCCTTCCCGGGCGGGCGGCACGAACGGGGTGCCGGACGAGGTGGGCATGGTCCGCAGGGTCGGACGGGGAGGCGAGCGGCAGGACCACGGGGACGGTCTGGAGGAGCGCGCCGACGGCGAGGACGGCGCGGACATCTTGGAGGACCGCGGTTCGCGAGAGTGGTGGCGCGGCCGGCGTACTGCAGGCGCCGCCGTCGTCGAACCCGCCGAGCAGCAGACGGGTGGGAGCGGTCAGGGAGCCGGTGACCGCGCCGACGATCGCCTCGCGCACCTTGTACTTCCGCCACCCGCGCATCGCCCCGTCTCTGCGCAGTGGGCCGTACGGGCGAGTGCGGCCCTCCCTTCCGATGGTGACCCAGGGCGAAGTGGCGCACCGTGGTGCCCATGGTGCACACGGCGGATGTGGCGGCGCTCGTACGGGAGCTTGCCCCGCGGGCCGATCCGGCGCGCCTGCGCCGCGACGTGGAGCGCCTCGCGGACGGCCCGCGCAGCCGGACCCGCGCCCCGGAGGCCATGGCGCGGGCCGAGGCGTACGTGACCGGGGAGCTCGCGCGGGCGGGCTGGTGCACCGAACGGCAGCCGTTCGACGTACGGCTCCGCCTCGGCTCCACCGACCGCCGCGGCCACCAGGCGCTCCCGCTGGAGTTCCGGCTGCACCCGCGGCTGTCCGGGGCCAACCTCCTGGCCCGGCCGGCCTGGGGCGACCACCGGGGGAGTGGGACGGCGTCCGCCGCCGGTGGGAGCCGCACCGTGGTCGTTGGCGCCCACCTGGACACCGTCGACGGCAGTCCGGGCGCCGACGACAACGCCTCCGGCGTCGCCGCGCTGCTGGAGATCTCCCGGCTCCTCGCCGCACTGCCGCGGCCGCCCGCAGTGACGCTCATCGTCTTCGACATGGAGGAGCTGGGCCTGATCGGCGCGCGGTACGCGGCCCGGCGGCTCCGCCGCGGCCGGCAGGCCGTGGGCATGATGTGCCTCGAGTCGGTCGGTTACTTCACGCCCGAACCAGGCAGCCAGCAGATGCCGATGGGGTTCGACGCCGCCTTCCCGTCCGTGGCCGCCGAGGTTCGCGCGGCCGGGCTGCGCGGCGACTTCACTCTGGTGGTGCACCGGCGCTCGACGGACGCCGCCGCCGCCTTGTGGCGGGCGGCGGCGCAGGCGGCGGACCCGCCGCTGCCCTGCGTCACCTTGCGGGACCCGCGGCCGCATGGTCCCCTCGGCGCGCTCGCCGGCCTGGCCGTACCGCCGCTGGCGCACCTCGACCGCAGCGATCACGCGGCCTTCTGGAACGTCGGGATCCCGGCCCTGATGCTCACCGGCACCGCGAACTTCCGCAACCGCCACTATCACCGGCCCACCGACACCCCGGACACCCTGGACTACGCGCGGCTTGCGGCGGTCGCCGTGGCGACCGCCGCCACCGCCGTGTGCTGGCCGGAGCGCCGTGCGCGGTTCGGAGGCGCGATCCGGACGTGAGGGTGGCCGGTACCGTGATCAGCGCTCCAGTTCCTCGTCCACCGGTGGCTTGGGCGCGTCGCGCACATGTTGCGACAGTCCGGGCTTGCCCCCGCGCCGGGCCTGCCCGGCTGGCTGCGCGTGGCTGTGGCCGAGGATGTGGCCCCTGCGGTGGGGGCCGGTGGGCACGGCCCGCGGCCACCGCGGTGAGCGGTCCCGCCAGCGCTCCGGGGTACCCCCGGTACCGATTCGTCGATACACCGATCACTGACAGCCCGTTGGGCACAATTGCGCGTGCCGCCCCGGCACACCGCTCTACGGTCGGAGCACCTTGCCAGGCTTGCGGCAGGGCCGCCAGGAAAGGACGCCATGTCCCGTCGTACGAACGAGCCCCAGCTCGGTGGCGTGGCGCCCCTCTTGACGCGGTCCGGCTCGGTCCGGCGGACGACGCGACCGCGATCACCGCAGCCCAGCTGCGGGGTGTTGTCGGCCGGCTCATCGCTGCGGGTCAGTGGCAACCCGGGGACCCGGCCATCGTGATCGTCAGCGACGCCGGCTACGACGTTACCCGCCTGGCCTGGGTTCTGCGGTGACCTGCCGGTCGGGCTGGTTGGCAGGGTCCGCTCCGACCGCGTGATGCGTCTGCCGAAGCCGACGCGGATGCCTGGCGTCAACGGTCGGCCGCCCAAGCACGGTCCGGAGTTCCGCTTCGCCGAGCCGGAGACCTGGCCCGAACCCGCGATCACCACGGTCACCGACACCGCCCACTACGGCAAGGCCAGAACCCAGGCAGGGGACCCGGTCCACCCGCGGCTCACCCATCGCTCATCCTGGCTCGACCACGACGGTGAACTTCCCCTGGTCGAGGGAACGCTGATCCGGATGAAGGCCGAGCCTCTGTCGAAGGACCGTGATGCCCCGCCGGTGTGGCTATGGTCCTCGAAGACCGGCGCCACCCCGGCGGACGTGGACCGTTTGTGGCAGGCCTTTCTCCGCTGCTTCGATCTGGAGCACACCTTCCGCTTCGCGAAGCAGACCCTCGGCTCGACCACCCCGGAACTCCGTACTCCCGAGGCCGCGGACCGCTGGACCTGGATCCTGCTTGTCGCTCAGACCCAGCTCCGGCTCGCCCGCCCACTTGCCGCGGATCTGCGCCGCCCTTGGGAGAAACCCGCCGTCCCCGACCGGCTCACCACGGCACGGGTCCGCCGGGGGTTCAGGAACATCCGCGCTCACCTCGCCTGCCCCAACCGTGTTCCTCAACCCCGAGGGCCCCGGACGGCCACCGGGCGCCGAGAACAAACACCGGGCACCCCGCTACGACGTCGGCAAGATTGTCAAACGCCCCGAGAGCCTCAAGGCCATCGGCAAGCCCGGAAGATCCTGGCAGATAAAGGACAAGATTAGGGGGCTGTTTCAGAAGTGACCTTCTGAGGCGCAAGCCCTCGTTGGTGCCGATGCCGATGAAGCTTGGCAGGTCGGCGAGTCAATAATCGGTTGCCTATTGGCGATGGTGGTGGATCCAATGACCGGCATGTTCACCCGGGCGTGCCCGCCGCGGCGAGACGTGATGAACGCGGACCGCCGGCCCCGGCGCGCGATCCGGGCGGACTGTGACCGCATCGTCCCAGGGGAGACGTCACCCGATGAACACGCCACCATCACCGTCCGGAGCGGAGTCGTCCGTCCGTCTGGGCGCTCTCGTCCCGCTGACGCGGCCCGGCTGGGTCGAGGCGGGCCGCCACCTGCTCGCAGGACTTGACCTGGCCGTTCGCGAGGTCAATGACGCCGGCGGGATCGACGGCAGACCACTGGAGCTGGTGGTCCGGGACACCGCGGCCGATCCGGAGCGGGCCGCGGCGGCCGTGGACGAACTGGCCGCCCTGGGCGTGGCCGCCGTGGCGGGCGAGTACCACAGTGTCGTCGCCCGCGCCGCCGCGGCCCGGGCCGACGCCCTCGGCGTGCCGTTCCTCTGCTCGTCCGCGGTGCTTGACGCGCTTACCGAGGAGCCGACGGAGTGGGTCGCGCGCTTGGCCCCGGCCCAGTCCCGCGGCTGGCGGATCTACGCGGACTTCCTCGTCGGCGCGGGTCGGCATCGGATCGCCGTGGCGACCCAGCCGAGTGTCTACTGGGCGTCCGGGACCCGCGTCCTGCGGGACCACCTCGCTGACCGCGGGGGCACCGTCGTCGAACTCGACACGAACGCGCTCACCCCCGAGGCCCTGTGCGACGCGCTCGTCGATCACGGTGCGACGGCGCTCCTCCTGCTGGTTGGCCATCCGGAGCCGGCGGTGCCGATCGTCAGGGCTGTGCGGGGCGACCGGCGGCTCGCGGAGATTCTGATCGGCGCTCCGGCCGGACAACCGGAGTTCGTCGAATGGGCCGCGGTGCTGGGTGAGGACGGCGCCGGGATCCCCTTCCTGCGCTACCTGCCCGAGCGCCTTGGTCCGCTCGGCGAACGCGTTGGGAAGGAGCTCCGCGAGCGGCTGGGCGAATCGGCCTCCTTCGTCGCCTTCGAGGGCTGGGACACCGTCGCCGTCCTCGCGGACGTGCTGCGTTCCCACGGGGCGGACCGGGCGGCCATCGCCGAGTCATGGCCGCGCGTGGCGGTCGAGGGCACCCGCGGGCCGATCCGGTTCTCCCGCACGCCGGGCATCAGCGTTTGGCAATGGGCTTGGACACCAATCCAAGTCGTTGATCGGGACCCGGTGGAACCCGATCGCTTTCGGATCCTCCACGCCGGCTGAGAAGCCGGTGCTAGGGTGCGTTCGTCACAACCACTCGTTGATGGCTGCAACCAGCACGGTCGCCTCGTAGCGGACGGCGAGTTTGTCGTATCTCGTGGCGACCGCGCGGTGGCGCTTGAGGCGATTGATTCCGCACTCCACCGCGTGGCGCTCTTTGTAGTCGGCCTTGTCGAACTTCGGCGGCGGCCACCGTGAGAGCCGCGTTTCTTTCGGTTGGCGATCTGGTCGCGCTTCTCCGGGATCGTGCAGCGGATACCGCGCTTGCGCAGGTACGTGCGGTTGTGAAGTCCACTCCTGCGACGGCGAGATGCTCGTCCACCGTGAGCACCCGGGCCGCGACTCCGTACAGTCGCTGATAGCGCTCCGTCGTCCAGATTCCCGCGCAGCGCCCCGTGCCAGACCCTGGGTCGCGAGGTAGGCACTACTCGTGTGTTCCGACGCGCGGGGGTGGGAGCGTGCGCGTTCGGGACCGTGGTCGCCGGTTCATCAGCCACTTACCGCTTTAGGGTTTCGGTGAGATCAACGTCAAGAACCCCCCTTCGCCGCGCGCTTTGCTGCGCCCGTTGCGCAGAGAAGGTCACGGAACACATACCCACCGGCACGGACCCCATCGATGAAGGGGTTGGGTCCCAACCCGGCGCGCGCCCCGCCCCGGCCGTCACAGCGGCAAGGAAGGTTCGGCGTCATAAGCCTGATGCAGCTGCTTCAGGAAGAGTGGGGCGTCCGGCAGGGGGACCGGGCCGATGCGGTGTACCGGGATTCCCGGGGTCCAGGAGTTCATGACGACCGCTCCGGCCAGCGCGGGCAGATCGTCGAGGGAGATCTCCTCGGTGCGCTGGGGAATACCGAGGTGTTCCAGTTGGCGGCGGATGATGACCATCGTCGTGCCCGTCAGCATCTCCGCGGCAGGCCACACCACGCTGTCGCCGTCCCAGAAGGCCAGGTTCCAGATCGTGGCCTCGCTCAGCCGGCCCCGCCGGTCGACGAAGGCCGCATCGTCGAATCCCTGTTCGACGGCCTGGCGGAGATGATACGTCTTGGCCACCTCGCCGACATGTTTCACGGCCGGGAGTTCCCGTTCGTGCTCGACCGCCGCCAGGGCCAGCGGGCCCTCGGGACCGGTCGCCGCAGGTCCCGTACGGACCAGCAGCTCAGGCTCCACCTCAGGTCCGGCCGCGGTGAATTCGCCTGCCGGGGAGTACACCGTGGCGATCAGCGAGAGGTCGGCCGGGCCAGCCCGCAACGCCGTCCGCAGGTAGGAACGGACCCTGTCGTCAGGCAGTGCCCGCCCGAACATTTCCACGGAGGCGGACCGCAGCCGCTCCAGGTGGAGGTCGAGGCCCCGGACCCGGCCGTCCCGGACCTGTAGGGCGGTGAAGTGCGCGTAGCCCGCGAAGGCGAGGGGCGTCAGCTCCTCGGTGGTCGCCGCCAGGCCGTTACGTTGGACAACGAAAGACATCGTGCATCACTCCAGCATCCGTAGTCATCAGTCAGGCACCAGTGCGAAATGCCCGCTCGGTGGACGACGTTAAGGCTTAACATCGATGCGAAGGTCAAGACGCGAGCAGGCACGACGGGCGGGGCAGCATGCTGATCGGGGAGTTGTCCCGGCGTACCGGGGTAAAGGCGCGGTTGCTGCGGTACTACGAAGCGCAGGGCCTCCTGGACGCCAGGCGCGAGCAGAACGGCTACCGGGACTACGACGAGGACGCGGTCGTCACCGTGCGAAGAGTGCGCGCTCTGCTGGACGCGGGCCTGTCCACCGAGGTGATCCGTTCGGTGCTGCCATGCGTCCGCGGTGAGGCGCAGGAAACGCCGGAGTTCGACTGGTGCGCCGACCTGCGGGTCATCCTGCAGGGGGAGATGGCGGCCATGGACGAGCACATCGACCACCTCCGACGCACCCGCGGCACTCTCGCCGACTACTTGGCGCAGTCGCCCGTCAGCCCCACCCGTTGAAGGCGGCCACACCCAGCGTGGCGGTGGTGCCCCGCGGCATTCGCACGGTCTGGTCAGGCCCGGCTGCTGGCGCCGGACGTGGACAAGTACGCCGCGGGCCTGGTCCGTCGCGGCGTTGGAAACCGGGCGGGCGTCGTGGACCGCGCTGCTGGCCGCGATCCGGTTGGAGCCTGGCGCCGATGTCGCCGCGGTCACCGCCGGACAGGTCCGCGACGTCGTCGGACGCCCTGGTGAACGCCAGCCAGTGGCGGGCTGCCCGAGCATCCGCAAGCCTGTGCCGGTGCCGTGGATCTGTCCGCCGCAGGGCGGTCGGCCGCCTCAGCACGGCGGGGGTCGTCTTCGGCGACCCGGCCACGTGGGGCGAGGCCACCGCGGTCACCGTCACCAACACCGACCGGTACGGGGCGGCGACCGCGCAGGCGTGCCCCACCCCCGGCTGACGCGGCGAGCCGCGTGGGGTGACAACGAGGGCCCGTTGCCGATCATCAAGGGCACCGTGATCCGGTTGACAGTCGAGAAGCTGCCCAGCGGCGGGGGCGAACAAGCCCGTCTGGCTGTGGTGGTCCGGCACCGGCGCCACTACGCAGGACGTCGACCGGTGTTGGCAGTCCTTCCTCAGGCGCTTCGACCCGGAGTACACGTTCCGCCTGCTCAAGCAGCTCCTCGGAGGGGCCCGGCCGCGGCTGCGGGGCTCCGGAGCGGCCGACCGCTGGACCTGGCTCGTCCTGGCCGCACACGCCCAGCTCCGCCTGATCCGAGGAGGCGGAGGGGAATTCAGCGCGCGGACGAGATGCTGCCGATGTGCACGGGCGCGGCCGTGCGGGCGTGGATGTCTTCGACGGTGACGCCGGATGCGGTCTCCACCAGGGTCAGGCCGTGGTCGGTGACGTCCAGGACGCCGAGGTCGGTGACGATGCGGTCGACGCAGCGGCGCCCGGTGAGCGGGAGCGTGCACTCGTCGACGATTTTCCGGGTGCCGTCCTTGGCAGTGTGCTCCATGAGGACGATGACCCTTCGCGCGCCGTGGACGAGGTCCATGGCGCCGCCCATGCCCTTGACCATCTGGCCGGGGATCATCCAGTTGGCGAGGTCACCGGCCGAGGAGACCTGCATGGCGCCGAGGACGGCGGTGTCGATGTGGCCGCCACGGATCATCCCGAACGACAGCGCCGAGTCGAAGAAGGAGGCCCCGGGAAGGACGGTGACGGTCTCCTTGCCGGCGTTGATCAGGTCGGGGTCGACCTGGTCCTCGGACGGGTAGGGACCGGTGCCCAGGATGCCGTTCTCGGAGTGCAGCACGACATGGACGCCGGCCGGGAGGTGGCTGGGGATGAGGGTGGGCAGGCCGATGCCGAGGTTGACGTAGGAGCCGTCGGTGAGTTCGGCGGCGGCTCGGGCTGCCATCTGCGCGCGAGTCCAGGTCATCGGGGACGTACCGTCCTTTTCTCGATCGGTTTGTCGGCCGCCTGAGCGGGGGTGAGTTGGACGACGCGCTGGACGAAGACGCCGGGCACGTGGATGTGGTCGGCGGCCAGTTCGCCGGGTTCGACCAGTTCCTCGACCTCGGCGATCGTGATCCGGCCGGCCATGGCCGCGAGCGGGTTGAAGTTGGCGGCGGCCCGGTGGAAGACGAGGTTGCCGTGGTGGTCGCCGCGCCAGGCCCGGACGAGGGCGTAGTCGGTGGTAATGGCGTGCTCCAGGACGTGCGTGCGCCCGGCGAAGATCCGGGTTTCCTTGGGGGGCGAGGCGAGGGCGATTGTTCCGTCGGGCGCGTAGCGCCAGGGCAGTCCGCCGGTGGCGACCTGGGTACCCACGCCTGCCGGGGTGTAGAAGGCCGGGATACCCGTGCCGCCGGAGCGCAGTCGCTCGGCGAGGGTTCCCTGGGGCACCAGTTCCACCTCCAGTTCCCCGCTCAGGTACTGGCGGGCGAACTCCTTGTTGTCACCGACGTAGGAGCCGGTGACCCGGGATATGCGGCCTGAGCCCAACAGGATCCCCAGGCCGCGCCCGTCCACGCCGCAGTTGTTGGAGACCACTTTGAGGTCGTCAGCGCCCTGCTCGTGGAGCGCCCGGATGAGGGTGTCGGGTACGCCGCTGAGGCCGAACCCGCCGACGGCCAGGATCGCTCCGGCAGAGATGTCGGCCACTGCTTGCGTGGCCGAAGCCATCGTCTTGTTCATGGAAGTGAAGAGGCCCTTCGTGTGCGGTGCCCCGCGGGCCGGCTGCAGAAACGTTCGCTGCGCTGGGCCACCAGGGAGGGTGCGTAAGTCAGGGTCGGTGTGGAAGGCGGGGCGGGGCCGGCCGTGCCGGGCGCTGCCAAGTGCAGGACCCGGCACGGCCGGTGGACGCTCTCGTCCCAACCGGTGGGGGTCAGGCGCTTTCGTGTGCGGTGATGAAGGAACGCATCTTCGCCAGCGCCGTGGCGTTGGAGATGATCATGAGGTGGTTGGGTGCCATCGGCCCGCTCATGAGGTAGTTCTCGTCCGCGCCGGCCAGCATCGCGGTGTCGACGGGTGTGGCGTTGGTGTCCGCGGTCGACCTGATCGTGAGGTAGTCGACCTTGTCGTTGAAGGGGACCTCGGAGGAGCTGTTCAGCTCCTGCAGGAAGGGGGTGTTCGGGGAGGCGAACTGCTGGCAGGACACGTACCACTGGCAACCGTTGTTGGTGGTGCCGTGCTGCGGTCCGGCGAAGCCGATGTACTGGGAGACCTTGTCGGCGCCGTCGAGGTTCTTGATGTAGTACCGGGCGGCCAGGGTGGACGCGGACCACGTGGCGAGGACGACCTTGTCCGCCCCGGTCTGGCTGCGGACCTGGTCGACCTTGGCCGACAGCTGCCGGGCTGCCTTGGCCAGGTCCTGCGTCATGGAGCTGCTGTCGGTCCACGTGAACAGCCTGTTCGCGGGCCAGCCATTGCTCTGCAGGTTGGACTTCATGGTGTTCATGTTGGACGGGGTGCCGGTCATGCCCGGGATCATGATCACGGGGTCGTGTCCGGCAGTAGAGGTCGCCGGCTGAGGCGCTGCAATGGATGTCTGGGATGCCAGTCCCAGAAGGCTCGTGGTCAGCAGGGCCGCGAGGGAGGCGCTGAGCAGCCGCCGCGCACGGACCGGTCGCCGGTTGCCCGTGTGCGTCGTTGCCGGCCCGCGGGGCGTCGTGGATGCAAACAGCATGTGGGGCTCCTTACCCGTCGTGCGGTCATCGAGCGCTGATGTTGCGGCTCGCACTCGGCGGACGCCGACAGGGGTGGTGGGGTGGTGTGACACAGGGCACGCTAGAGCCTCCTGCCGCAGCAGTCAGATGGTCACAGCGCACGTCTTTCGCCCCCTGCGGTGTCCGCTCCAGCCATTACGTCTCGGCCGCCCGAGCGGGTCACGCGCGACCGCTGGCGCTGGGCCGCGTGGGTGCGCCGAGTATGCGGTGTGCACACCCCTAGTGCTCCGCGTGTGTGTGCCGCACCTCTCGTAGTACCTGGCGGGGGCGGAATACCGTCATAGCGATTCGGCGGGGCTGCCGTCGACCGAGCCGTGCGGACCACGTTCTGCAGCTTCAGCCTCCGCCTGCTGTGCGCCTCGCCATGCATCTCCAGCTCTCAGAGCCGCGAGGGCACACGTCACCGCACAACCGCTCAGCTATTGGAGGACAGGCAATGACCCGGTTCGGAATCATCGGCGGTGGGCTCATGGGGCACGGGATCGCTGTTGCTCTGGCTCAGGCAGGGCACCGTGTCATGGTGTACGACGCGGACCCTGCGACCCTGGCATCGCTCGATGAGCGCATCGTGCGGGCCCTGGAACGCTGCGACATCCCGCCGGGCGATGTCGGGATGATGACCGCACGCGTCACGGCAGCCAAAACCCTGACGGACCTGGTGCTACGGGTGGATGTGGTGATCGAAGCCGTCCCCGAGCGTCTCGACGTCAAGCATCAGGTCCTGGGAGCGCTGGAAGCGAAGATTCCGGCCGTGATGCCGGTGTGGTCCAACACCTCGGTGCTCCCGCTCACCGAGGTGGCCAAGGGCATGCGGTACCCGCAGCGGTTGGTGGGGGTGCACTGGTGGAATCCGCCCTATGTCATCCCGCTGGTCGAGGTCGCCCCGGGCGCGGAGACGGACCACCGGTTCGTGCAGGAAGCGTGCGACATGCTGGATGGGATGGGCAAGACGACGGTGCGCCTGCACCGGGATGTCCCGGGGTTCATCGGCAACCGGCTCCAGTTCGCCCTGGTTCGGGAGGCACTGCATCTGTTGGAGCAGGGAGTCTGCGACCCGGGGACGATCGACACGGTCATGCGGGCGAGCCTGGGCCTGCGCTGGTCGGCTGTGGGCCCCATGGAGAACGCGGACTTCATCGGCCTGGACCTGACCAGGGACATCCTCGACAGCCTGGCGCCCCACTTGTCAGCTGCGGTCACGTTCCCCACGCTCGATAAATCCCTCAACGCCGGACATCGAGGCCGCGCCTCCGGTGGCGGACTGCTGGCCTGGCCGGCCGGGCGGGGAGAAGAAGTGGCAGAGCGCCTGGACCGCGGCGTCCGCCGCAACCTCGACGAACCGTAGAACGCCCGGGCCGGCGCCAGGGGACCGGTTGAAGGCCGGCGATGGCGGCAGAGCAGAGGGGCGGCGGCTCCCCCAGTTCGCTGCGGTGCCTGACCGGGCAGCGCCATACTTGCCGAGCGCCGGGAGTACGGCTCGACGGAGGATCAATGGCACACGGGTACGGATTGTCTTTCCTGAAGCTGCTCGTCGATGACACCGACATCGAAGCCTTCGACGAGGCCCTGGCACTGGCCCGCGCCGCAGGGGAACCGGCCGGCCGGCTCGACATTCTGGAGGAGGAGCGAGCGATCGCGTTGCGTCTGCGGGAAAGACTGCTGCGCCACCGCCGCAACGAGGCGGAGCTGCAGCTGCTCAACGACACCGCGAACGACCTGGCCTCCCTGCGGGACCTGGACACCATCCTCCAAGCGATCGCCGACCGGGCACGGCGGCTGCTGGACTGCGATCTCGCCTACATCAGCCTCAGCGACCGCGGCCGCGGCGACAGCTACATCAAAGCCGCCGCCGGCAACATCTCCGGCCTGCTGCGCGAACTGCGGCTGCCCATCGGGACCGGCGTCGGGGGGATCGTCGCGCGGACCGGCGAACCCTACGCCGTCGCCGCCTACCTCACCGACGACTCCTTCGCCCACACCACCGAGATCGACAAAACCGTAGCCGCCGAGCGGATCGAGTCCTTGCTGGGTGTGCCGGTCAAACTCAACCAGGAGGTGATCGGAGTCCTGCTGGCCGCACACCGGAGCCAGCAGGACTTCAGCAGCCGGGACATCAGCGTGCTGATGATGCTCGGCTCGCACGCCGCGGTGGCCATAGAGAACAACCGCCTGCTGAGCGCCGCCCAACGGGCGGTGTCGGAGCTGCGGGTCGCCAACGACACGATCAGCTCCCACATGGCGGACCTGGAACGCACCGCGGAGGTCCATGAACGCCTCACCCGCCTGGTCATCCAGGGCAATGGCGTCGACGAAGTCGTACAGGCCACCGCGACCGCGGTCTCCGGCACGGTGGTCGTCCTCGACGAGGAGGGCACCATCGTGGCCCAGTCCTGCGGCCACGACACGGTGCCGGCCGACGAACTCGGCCGGCTCAGCGCGGACGCCTGGCAGGCCGGACACACCGTGATCCGCACCACGCGTTGCGCCGTTCCCCTGATCACCGAGTCCGAGCCCCTCGGCACCATCGTCCTGAGCGCCACCGCGCAGGTCGACGCCACCGACCGGCGCATCCTGGAAAGGGCCGCACTGGTGGCCTCCCTCGTGCTCGTCACCCGCAGACGCATGGCGGAGGCCGAAGCCCGCGTACGCGGAGAACTGCTGGGTGACCTGCTGGCCGCGCACGACAAGGACTACGACCTCCTTCGGCACCGGGCCGCCCTGCTCGACGTCGACCTCGCCACCTGTCGCACCGTGGTGGTGGCCCGGGTCGATGACGAACCACGCGAGCGGGTCTACGCCGCCGCCGCGGCCATCGCCCGGCGCTCCCACGGCCTGGCGACCTTCCAGCGCAGCACGGTCATCCTGCTGCTGCCGGGAGATGACCCCCAAGCCGTGGCGCGCCGCGCCGTCGATGAACTGGCGCGGACCTCACGCCACCCCGTTACCGCCGGCACCGCGCGAGCCGCGGACATCACCCACATCGCCGCCGCCTTCCGCGAGGCGGACAACTGTCTGCACGCGCTGGTCGCCCTCGGCAGGACCGGCGAGATCGCCGGCACCCGCGGACTCGGATTCGTCGGAGCCCTCTTCAGCGGCGAGCCGACCACTGCCTCCTTCATCGAATCCGTCATCGGCCCGGTCATCGCCTACGACCGCACCCACCACTCCGATCTGGTCCACACCCTCGACACGTACTGCCGCACTGGCCAGCATGCCCGCAACACCGCACATCTGCTGCACCTGCACGTGAACACCGTCACCCAACGCCTGAGCCGGATCAGCCAGCTCCTCGGCGCCACCTGGCGCGACCCCGAACGGCTCCTGGAGATCCAGGTCGCCCTGCGGCTGCTGAGAGTCAGCAAGTCCTAGGGTCTGTCCGGCGGATCATGGTTGGACACCGCGCCGATCGACCGCTCGAGGACGCGCGGCTGACACGGACGAACGGCCCGTGCCGCACATCATGCGGCACGGGCCGTTCGTTCGTGTAACGAGTCACCCGTCACCGGAGGATCAGGAGACGGTCACCGTCGCCCAACCCCGGTAGAAGGTGTGCTCCGACAGCTTCAAGTACTTGCCGTTGGCGTCCTTGGCGGCCTCCACCGGTTTGTGCTTGATGATCGTGCGCGCGGCATCGCCGAAGTACATGGCGTAGGAACCACCGCTGAGCGTGTCGGTTGTGGTGGCCTCGGAGAAGAAGAGGTGGTCGATCTTGCTGTTGCGCTGGTCGTGGTCCAGCGGTGACAGGTCGACGGTGGTGGACTGGCCGCTCCGGCAGGTCTTGGCGGGGGCGACACAGTCCGGATCCGTCATGGTCCAGTAGCCGGGGTCGGGGCCGGTGCCGTCGGGGTCGTTGTCGTCGGTGGTGTCGGCTTCGTAGAACCGGCCGATGCCCCCGCCCGGCGCTGCGTCGGGGCGGTAGAAGCTGTCCAGGACCGGGCCCTTGTGCGGCTGCGGGACCGCGTTGAAGTCCCCGCCCACCACGACGACCTTGCCGGCGTCGATGTCCGCGTCGAGTTCGGAGGCGAGGCGCGCCGCCTGCGCGGAACGCGCCCGGTCGCTGACGCCCTTGGCGTCGTCGAAGGCGCGCAGGTGCACGCTGCAGCCCTTCACCTTCCCGGGGACGCCGTTGAGGGTCACGTCGTGGCAGAGGGCGTTGAACGTCCGCGGCAGGGGGAGCGGGTTGCCGTTGTTGTCGAGCTGGTGGTTCTCGCCGCCGAGGGGGATCTCGTCCTTGGGGCCCAGCGCCCCACGGGCACCGAGGACCTGGCCGATCCAGCAGCGCGTGTCGTCGTTGTTCGGGTCGCTGTCCATGTTCACCGAACAGTCGGACGCGCCACAGGTCGGGTAGTTGGTGAGCAGGGGCGTGAAACTGAACTCGTAGGTGCCCGCGTACTTGCTCTTGAACCACTCGAACTGCGAGTAGCACACCTCCTGCAGCATGATCAGGTGCGCCGGCGCGAAGTCGTTGATCTGCTTCTCGATGTGGTACAGCAGGTCGGTGCCGCCCTTGTTGCAGAAGCCACCGCACATGTTGAAGGTGACCGCCCGGAGCTGGACCTGGGTTCCGGGCCCGGCGTCGGACGCCGCGTCCGTCGCCGTGCGCTTCGTGTCCGTCACCGCCGCGCGGTCCGCCCGCAGCAGGTCCGCCCCGCTCTGGGCCAGACCCGCCATCAGGACGACGGAGAGGGCGACCACGAAGGCCGCCAGGATCCCGCGTATTCTCATCGCTTTCCTTGTGTCGGAATCGGCAAAGGCGATGATCTTAAACGCCGCGTGATCATGTCACGCGAGAAGGGTAGGCACTGTCCAGCGGATCATGAGCGAAGCCAAGTACGACGCCCCGGCACCACCGCCCCGACGAGGGACTCGGACGGTCCCGGCGGCCTGACCTGCAAAATCCACCTCGCCGGCGAAGGCGGCGAAAAGGGGGCTCCGCGACCCGGCCGTCGGCCGGTCCAGAGGCGGGCTGACCAGCAAGATTCATCTGGCCTGTGACGGCCGGGGCCGCCCGCTCGCTTTCGTCGTGACGGGCGGCAACACCAACGACTGCGCCCGGTTCACCACCGTGATGGAAGCGATTCGCGTGCCTCGCATCGGACCGGGACGGCCTCGAAACCGGCCCGATCACGTCCTGGGAGACAAGGGCTACAGCTCGAAAGCGATCCGCACCTGGCTGCGGCGTCACGGAATCGCCCACACGATCCCGAGCGGGCCGACCAGGTCCGCAACCGGGCCCGGAAAGGCAGCCGCGGCGGCCGCCCGCCGGCCTTCGACCGCGAGGTCCACAAGCACCGCAACGTCGTGGAACGGTGCTTCAACCGCTTGAAGCAGTGGCGAGGCATCGCCACCCGGTACGACAAGACCGCCGAGCCTACGAAGCAGCCGTCACCCTCGCTTCACTCCTGATGTGGGCGTGACGTTTGACGACAACACCAAACAGGACCCCGTGCACAGCACATCTCGCAGGCAGCCCATGTGTGCGCCCAGCCCATACCGTCTCTGGTGGCACGCTCCGTAACCTTTGCGCCTCGCGACACGAGGCACAAGCAACGGAGACGCCATGAAGAGAACCCTCGCCGCAGCAGGAATCGCCTGCGCTCTGCTCAGCGGCACGCTCCTGTTCCCGGCACACGCCACTCAGAGACCGGCCGACTGCAGTGACCTGCGCGGCCTACGGATACCCGCCTCAGAAATCGGGCTGCACACCACGGGCGGCGAGGTGAGCGCAGCGAACATCATTGCGCCAACCGGAAGCGGAACCTCGGCGACCGGCACATACTGCCGTGTCGAGGCCGTCATCCATCCCGTAGACCCTCAGGCACCCGACATCACCCTGCGCGTCGCCCTGCCTCAGCAGTGGAACAAAAAGACGATGATGTTCGGCGGCGGAGGCTACGACGGCACCATCCCCGATGTCACGGGCAACGTTCCCTTCGGCCCGACCAATCAGCCGCGCCCGCTCAGCCGCGGCTACGCCACCTACGCCAGCGACTCCGGCCACCAGGCGGCGCCGGACTTCAAACCAGCCCCTTCCCTCGACGGCTCTTTCGGCGTCAACGACGAAGCCGTCCACAACTTCGCCGGCGACGCACTGAAAAAGACCCACGACACTGCGCACTTCATCATCCGCACGCATTACCAGGGCGCCGACCCCGCGCACAGCTACTTCGCCGGCGGCTCCAGCGGTGGACGCGAAGCCCTCGCCGTCGCCCAGCGATGGCCCGCCGATTTCGACGGCGTCATCGCCGCCTATCCCGCCTGGAACGCCGCCAGCCTCAACCTGTTCTTCGGCCACGAAGCCCAGGTCCTCTCCCGCCCCGGGGCCTTCCTCAACCCGGCCGAACAGGACCTGCTGTACCGCAGCGTCATCCGGTCCTGTGACGGCAAGGATGGCTTGCGCGACGGCGTCATCTCCAACGAAGCTGGATGCCGCTTCCAGCCCCGCACCCTGCGCTGCCCGGACGGCAAGGACACCGCGGACACCTGCCTGAGCGATCACCAGATCCACGCCGCACAGGCGCTCTCCTCGCCACTGCGATGGAAATACCGCCTGGCCAGCGGCGAACATGGCTATCCCGGGTTCCCCTTCCTCTCCGGCGCCGACATGACCACCCCGCTGCTGGGCATGGGCTCCCGCCCCCCGGGCCATCCGATGCCGAAGGCCAGCGGCTACGGCGTCCAGTTCTGGGACCAATGGGTGAGGTACTTCGTCACCCGTGACCCGGCACACAACTCGCTGGCCGTGGACCCCCGCCGCCCCGGCATCTGGCAGCAGCGCATCAGCCGTCTCTCCGCCCTGCAGGACGTCAACAACCCCGACCTGCGCCGCTTTGCCAAGGCAGGCGGAAAGCTCCTCCTCCTGCACGGCACCGCCGACGAGCTCGTCAGCCACCGCTCCACCGTCGAATACTTCCAGCGCGTCCAGAAACTCATGGGGCCGCACGCCACCCGCGACTTTGCCCGGCTCTATCTCATCCCCGGCGCCAACCACGTCAACGTCGACGCGGCCTTCGCGGCAAGCTACGACTCGCTGAGCGCCTTGGAAGGCTGGACGGAAGAGAACAAGGCACCCGCACGGCCCGTCGTCACCGACACCAGCCCCGCCGGCAACGCCCGCACCCGGCCGCTGTGCGCCTACCCCTCCTGGCCGAAATACCTCGGCCACGGCAACTCCGCCTCCGCACACGGTTTCACCTGCCACGGCGCACGGCCACGAACCTGATCCGCCCCGGGCGGCCCCTGCCCCCGGCTGCTCAGCAACACAGGCACAGAAGCACACACCGTCCGGTCCGGTATGGCTGCGGCGAGGACATCCCCGCACGATCAGTGTCCGCTCCGCACATAACGGATTGCGGGCCGCGGATCCCACCCTGGTGGGAGACCGCACGAACTCAGCCACCATCACGGAAGTGGTACTCGCACATGTCATCGCCACCCCCAGCCCCACCCCAGGCCTCCAGCAGCCTGAAGAAGATCGTGGCCGCCAGCCTCATCGGCACCACCATCGAGTGGTACGACTTCTTCCTCTACGGCGCCGCCGCCGCACTGGTGTTCAACAAACTGTTCTTCCCCGACTCCGACCCTCTCGTCGGCACGCTCCTGTCATTCCTGACCTACGCAGTCGGCTTCGCCGCCCGCCCCATCGGCGCACTCGTCTTCGGACACTACGGCGACCGGCTGGGACGCAAGAGACTTCTCGTCTACAGCCTGCTGATGATGGGCGGCGCGACCTTCCTGATCGGCCTGCTCCCCACCCATGCCACCATCGGCTCGGCCGCTCCGCTCCTGCTCACCGTGTTGCGCCTGGTCCAGGGCTTCGCCCTGGGCGGCGAGTGGGGCGGCGCGGTCCTGCTGGTGGCGGAGCACGGAGACGCCGGTCGGCGCGGCTTTTGGGCATCGTGGCCGCAAACCGGAGCGCCGGCCGGGCAGTTGCTGGCCACAGGCGTGCTTGCCATACTGACGGCAACATTGTCGGACGCGGCGTTCAACTCCTGGGGCTGGCGGGTGCCGTTCCTCCTCTCCGGCGTGCTGGTGCTCGTCGGACTGTGGATCCGGCTCTCCGTCGATGAATCGCCCGTGTTCAAGGCCGCCCTCGCAGCAGCCGAACGCCGCAAGACCGACCAAGCCGTCCGCGAGAAGCCGCCCGTACTCGCCGTCCTGCGCGACCACTGGCGCGACGTCCTCATCGCCATGGGCACCCGCATGGCGGAGAACATCTCCTACTACGTCGTCACCGCCTTCATCCTCGTGTACGCAACCGAGCACGCCGACACGAGCAAACAGGCAGCCCTCAATTCCGTCCTGATCGCATCCGCCGTCCACTTCGTGACCATCCCCCTGTGGGGCGCCCTCTCGGACAAGATCGGACGACGCCTCGTCTACCTCATCGGCGCCCTCGGCATGGGCCTGTGGATCTACCCGTTCTTCGCCCTGGTCGACCGGCAGTCCTCCGGCGCAATGATCACGGCCGTCACCGTGGCCCTGCTCTTCCACGGCGCCATGTACGCTCCACAGGCGGCCTTCTTCTCCGAACTGTTCGCCACCCGCATGCGCTACTCCGGAGCATCCATCGGCGCCCAGTTCTCCTCCGTGGCCGCCGGCGCCCCAGCTCCGCTCATCGCCACCGCCCTGCTCGCAAAATACGACAGCGCCACCCCCATCGTCCTCTACGTCATGGCCGCCGTCGTCCTCACGGTCATCGCACTCGGCTGCGCCAAAGAGACCCGCCACCGGGACCTGGCGGACGCAGAAGCCTACGGAACCGATCCAGCACGGGCCGGGGACCAACCGGTTCATACGGCCTGAAGTACCCGCTGCATTGGATCGCCCCTCGGCGGAGCTGACCTCATTGGCCAACGGCAGGCACCCAAAGGATTCCGCACAAGCGCCCACCCGCGTGCGTGACCCCCGTGTCACGCTCACGCTCCATCAGCGTGACACGGGTCTTCACTGCGTGTGGCATAGGACGTGGGGGTTGGCACTTCTACGACGTCTTCTCCCTGGGCGGACAGCGCTGGGCGTTCTTCCTCGGGGACGTGTGCGGCAAGGGCCCGAAGCCGCCGCCGTCACCTCACTGACCCGCTACACCCTGCGCGCAGCCGCCCAGCACCACGACGATCCCACCGAAGTCCTCGACGCCCTCAACAGCGCCCTGCTGCTCGATCCCTCGATGGGCAGCCGGTACTGCACCTGCGTCTTCGGCACCCTGCAGCCCGCCCCGGGCGGCGGTTTCACCGTGACCGTGGCCATGGGAGGCCATCCCCCCGCCTTCCACATACAGCGCGGGGACGACGGCGCGATGGTGGTGGACGGGGTACGGCCCAGGGGTGGCATGCTCGTGGGAGCACTGGAAGGCGCCCAGTTCGCCTCCCACTCCTTCCATCTCGCCCCGGGCCACGGGCTGCTGCTCTACACCGACGGGCTCACCGAGGCCTGCCTGCCGGACGGGACCATGCTGGGTGAGGAAGGCGTGGCCGCCTTCCTCCACACCCGCACCACCCTGGACGCCGGCCGCCTGATCGAAGACACCATCGCCCTCATCACCGACCTGCCCGCCGGTCGCGGTGACGACGTCGCCCTACTCGCACTGTCCGTACCCCTGGCACCGGCCACTGAGCAGCCAGCCGCCCTATCGACGGCCCGCACCCTGGCCACGCCCGTCGCAGGCGCCGCCTGCGCCGACCAGGAGCGCTGATTGGTGACCGACGACCTCACCCTCACCACCACCCACACCGACGGACACCTGGCGGCCCTCTGCGTCGGCGGAGAGATCGACGTATACACCGCTCCCGCCTTGCGCAAAGAAGCACTGGACGTCATAGCCCAAGGACATCCGCACCTGATCCTGGACCTGACCGGAGTCACTTTCTGCGGCTCCTCCGGCTTCAACGCCCTGATCGGCATCATGCGCTGCGCGATGGCCGCAAACGGCTCCCTGACCCTAGCCGCCGTGCCCGACCGCCTGTCCCGAATGCTCGATCTGACCGGCCCGAGTACCGTCATGCCGTCCTAACCCAGCATCGAGGCCGCGATGAACGCCCGCCTCACTACCACGCCCGAGCCCGCCTGACCCGGCCGATCCAGCGGCCACGCCGCCCCAGTGGCCCGATCCAACTCCATTGACAAACCATCCATGTGCAACGGCAGAGGAACCCTCATCTCGTGGTCTGGGGGTCTGGGGGTCTGTGGGTGCCGAACGTGAGGTGATCCCACGGCGGGCATGTGCACGGTCGGCAGGTGGCGCAGTCCGCGCAGCTCATGCAGAACCGGCGGACCGACGGACAGGCGCAGATCGGGTTGTAGTCGGGGGCGTCCTCGCCGGGGTAGTACGTCTTGCCGAACGGTGACTCGGTCCACGCCTGGACGGTGCCGTCGGCGAACAGCTCCTCGAAGTGCCGGCCGATGGCGCTGGCGGTGGGCCAGACCGCGACGGCCTCCGGCTCCTGGTCGTGGGTCATGCCGGGCTCCCCGTGGGGCCGGTCGGCTCGGTGGCGCCGGTGAGGAGTGCGGCGAGGGGTGCGTGGCCAGGGTGCGGGCGAGTCAGGTGTCGGCGTCGGCTCGGACGTAGGACCCGGCGCGGCGGGTGAGCTCGTCACGGACGGCTTCGTCGCCCTCGCGCGGCTCGGCCTGCTCCAGCGTGCCCATCTCGCGCAGCGCCTGGAGCTCATCGGCGCGGGTCGTGACCCGGGCGGCTTCGCGCAGCTCGGCTTCCCGTTCGGCGGCCGCGGCTTCGGCGGCGAGCTCGGCCTGGACGACGTCGTCGGTGTCCGGGCCGTACACGGTGCCCGGCGCGGCGGCGGCGAGCATCTGGTCGATGCGCTCCCACTCCGCCAGCTCCGCGCGGCCGCGCTCGTCGTCGGCCAGGTGCTCGCGCCGGGAGTCCTCCCCGCGCGTCGAACCGGGCGTCCTCGGGGGCCACCGCGACGGCGGCGGCGTCCATGCCCTTCGCCCGGCGGCGCACGACGCGCCGGCCGATGCGCGCGGGGTCGACCGGTTCGCGGGGTGCGGCGACGCGTGGGGCGAGCGAGCGGCGGGCTCTGCTCCGGGCCGACCAGGCCGTGGTCATCGGCCTCGCATTCGGGGTGCGGAATGGGAAGCGGGCCGCCGTCAGAGCGCTTCTGTGACGGCCCGCGCATTGTGCCGAGGTTGGCTAGTTGTCACCGGATCAGCTGGATGACGTGGTGCGTGGGATTGGTCAAAGCAGGCTGGCTGGCACCAGCGAGGCAAGCGGCTTGTCGCACACCCCGACTTGGCAGCACTTCGGTCACCGGCTGACGGGAGGGTGTGTGACACGTCGCCGGGGCGTTGAAGATCGCCGCCATCCGCAACTGGAAGGCTGGCCGGGCCAGGCATACCACCCAACAGGGCGGTACACCCCCATCGGACAGACCCTAGCGTTGTGCCGCTGCGCCCGCCCGCGCCGGGTCGCTGTCGCCCGCCCGCCTGCCGGGCCGATGCGAAGCCGGATCGGACCGCGGCCGGGCTGTGAGGTTCTGCTGCGTGTTGCAGTAGCGCACGATTCATTTCCAGGCAGGGGCCGGGCGGTACAGGTGTGGTGTGCACCGCCCGGCTGCTGAGCCGTGTCACGTGTCCGCCGTGACCTTCTTCTCGGCCGCCGTGACCTCCACGGGTTCCGTACCGATTGCGCCGTGCCGTTCGGCCCAGTTGTCCAGGGCCGTGCGGCAGGCGTGGTCGATGTGGTGCAGGCCGGACAGGTCCAGCTCGGCGGGGCGGCCCTGGGGGAGGGCCTCCAGGCTGCTGAGGATCTTCGGCAGCCGTAGGAAGGTTGCGTTGCCCGACAGGTACACCTGGATGGGACCGGCGCCCTTGTCGATGACCTCCAGCTTGAGATGCGATGCCTCCCAGGCGGTCTTGGCCACGGCCAGGGCCAGACCGATGAGCACGCCCTCGAACATGTTCACCGCGACGATCGCCACCGCGGTGACCACGAGGATCAGGGCCTCGCCCCTGTGGCTGCGCCACAGCGACGCGATCTGGCGGAACGGGATCAGCTTCCAGCCCGCGTGCACCAGGATGCCGGCGAGGGCCGGGATCGGAATCAGCGCCAGGGCCCACGGCATCGCGGCGGCGAACAGCAGCAGCCACACGCCGTGCAGCACACGGGACGCCTTGGTCTTCGCGCCCGCCGCCACGTTGGCGGAGCTGCGCACGATGACTGCGGTCATCGGCAGCGCGCCGAGCAGACCACACACGGTGTTGCCCGCGCCTTGGGCGATCATCTCCTTGTTGTACTCGGTGCGCGGACCGTCGTGCAGCCGGTCCACGGCCGCCGCGCTGAACAGACTCTCCGCCGAGGCGATCAGCGCGAACGCCACGATGGTGCCCCAGATGGCAGGGCCTGCCAGCTCACCGAACGCATCGGCTCCAGGCAGCTGGATGACACCGAGCAACCCCTCCACCTGGACGGTGGCCACCGGCAGGCTGAAGGCGGCCGTGGCAACCGTGGCCAGCAGCACCGCCGCGAGGGCACCGGGCACGGACTGTACCGCCTTGGGCATCTTCTTCCACAGCACGATGACCGCGATGGTGCCCGCGCCAAGCGCGAGCGAGGCCAGCGCCTCAGTACTGCCCAGCGTGTCGGCGAACGCCCCGGGCAGACCCGCGATTTTGCCGATGCCGGTCTCCGGGGCCTTCAGGCCCGCCGCCGCGTAGATCTGGCCGGCGATGATCACCAGACCGATACCGCACAGCATGCCCTCGACGACCGAGACGGATATCGCTCTGAACCAGCGGCCGATCTTCAAAAAGCCCATGGCGAGCTGGAGCAGACCGGCGATCAGCACGATCACACCCAGCGTGCCAACCCCGAACTCGCTGACCGCCTCGAAAACGATCACGGTCAGGCCGGCGGCCGGCCCCGACACCTGAAGGCTGCTGCCGGGCATCAGCCCGGTGAGGAGCCCGCCGACGATGCCGGTGACAAGGCCGAGTTCGGCGGGGACGCCTGAGGCGACCGCCACACCGACACACAGCGGCACGGCGACCAAGAAGACCACAATGGAGGCGAGGAAGTCCTGCCTCAAACAAGGGAACTTCGACAGCACGGTCACCATCCCCCTCACAGCGCTTCGAACGTCTCGGACTCGGCGCGGTGTTCGCGCACGACGCCGGTGTGCACCTCGTAGTACCAACCGTGCAACTGGACTTCACCCGCTTCCAGGCGCTTCTGGACGCACGGGTAGGAGTGCAGCCGCTGCACCTGCGCCAGCACGTGGTTCTGCACCGCCTCGGCGACCGTCGGATCGCTGGGGTCGGAGCACTTGGGCTCGTCCGCGGCGTGGGCGAGCCAGTCGCGTACGGCGGGTACGACCGTCAGGTCGTCGTGGCGCACCACCGCGCCGACGGCGCCGCAGTGGGAGTGGCCGCACACCACGATGTGCTTGACGCCGAGCACCTGCACGGCGTACTCGATCGTGGCCGCCTCGCCCGTGGGGGTGGTGGAGGCGTACGGAGGAACGATGTTGCCCGCGGTGCGCAGCTCGAAGAGCTCGCCGGGCCGGGCGCCTGTGATCAGGGCCGGAACGACCCGGGAGTCGGCGCAGGTGATGAAGAGGACCTCGGGGGACTGTCCCTTGGCGAGGTGAGCGAACTCCTCAGGGCGCTGTCCGAACGTGCGGGCGTTGTCGATGAGGGGCTGCATGGCGTGGTGACTCCTCCTGGCGCACTGTGGGGGCGCGTCGGACTTACAGGACAGGGATGGGGGGGGGCTGCTCCGCTGCTCAGCGGAGCACCTGCAGAGCGGCCGGCGAGTGGGCTGACGCCCCTCTCTGCCTGCCGTGGTACGCGGTGCGGGGCGTGACCGGCTCCGATGCGGTCGAGGCAAATGCCGTCATCAGTGCGTGGCCGAGCGTCGAGTCGGCGGTGTGGTGCCGGTCGTGGGCGCGTAGGCGACCGGTCGGGTCGCCGAGGACGCTGGAGGTCCGGCAGGTGACGGACTCGCGAAGCCCCTTGCCGGAGAGCTTGATTCCGGGCTGAGCCTTGGCCATGGCGTGACGGGCCGTGTGCGCAGGCGTGAAGGACGCCGTGGACGTGAAGAACGGGAGAGCGAGCAGGACCGCGGCGAGGCATCCAAACCACGGACAAAGCCGCCGCACCTCGCAACATGCGTCCCCTCCCAGCAGTTCACTACCTCTTGCACAGGCCAATGAATAGTAAAAGGCCCGTCAAGAACAACATAACTCAGCAAAGTCGCTGGCGGGGTTAATTGAGTGTCGCCAGAGGAAGGGAACCCGAAAGACGAAGTGAAGTTGGCGTGAACGTGCCCCATGTCGGCGCAGAAGTGACCGTTGTCAAAGTGGCTCACTCCGGCCGCGAAGAGAGCGAAGAGCATGACCGCCACCCCGGCGGACAACGGGCGGACCAGGTGGGCGATCCGCTCAGCCCCGCGCCTCCCGCACTCGCCGTCCTCAGTGAGCTTGATTCTCGGTTGTCTGCTTCATTTGGCTTAGCTGTCGCGCCAGTTGGTGGTGGCTGCTTCGTGGGTGAGGCGGCGGGTCATGAGGTTGATGGCGGCAAGCTGGATCATGGCGGCTGATCGGTGTGGATGGGTTTCGTAGTCGCGGGCCAGGCGGCGGTGGTGCGTGAGCCAGCCGAGGGTGCGTTCGATGACCCAGCGGCGAGGCTGTACGTGGAAGCCGCGGGCGGTGGGTTCGCGTTGGGCGCTCTCGAGGTCGATGCCGAGGTGGGCGGCTTGTTCCACGGCTTTGGCCCGGTAGCCGTTGTCGGCCCGGGCTTTGGTGATGGAGGGGTGGCGCTCGCGGACTTTGGTCAGGAGTTGGGTGCCGGCTGCGGAGTCGTGGACGCCGGCGGCCGTGACGGCGACGGCGATCAGGAGGCCGAGGGTGTCGGTGACGATGTGCCGCTTTGCGTCCGGTGATCTTTTTGGCCGGGTCGATGCCTTGGCTGGTCAGGCGGACGGTGGCGGAGGTTTTGATGCTCTGGCTGTCGAGCAGGCAGCGCTGGGCTCGCTCGTGCGGCCCTCGGCCTGGCGGACTTTGCCGCGTAGCAGGCCGGTGAGCTGGTCGAAGATGCCGTCGGCTTCCCGGTGGGCGACTAGCCGTAGACGGTCTGGTGGGGCGGGAAGTCATGGGGGAGGTCGCGCCAAGGGATGCCGGTGCGGTCGATGTAGAGGATGGCGTTCATCAGGGTGCGCAGGTCGTGGGTGGGTTTACGGATGCCGTTGGGGCCTGGCGCCAGGCTTCGAGGGTGGGGCGGATGAGTTCCCAGCGGGGGTCGGACAGGTCGCTGGGGTAGGGCCGTGAGGGCTGCATGATGCCTGGGTATGCGGTGGCGGCTGGCCTGAGCAGGGCGGGTGCGGGGGTGTCGGGTGCACCGGGGCGTGCGTTCTCAATCTCCTGTGAACCGGTACGTTTCCAAATGAGACGGGAGCTTTTGCGAGGAAACCGGCGCATTACTGGTCCACTGATTGCCTCAGAAGTCGCCTTTCCGGCACATCGCTCGGCTCGGCCCGTACCTGGCCGCTGAAAATCAGGATGAACCATCCGATGGGCGAACCAAACGCTCACTCTTAAGGGCTTCCGTCGGCATCGTAACGATTGGCGCCCAAGGCCTGTTCTGGGGGAGGCGTCATAATGGTGGGGATTCGGACACCTCCAGGGCGTCGGCTCCACGGGCCGGGGGCCCGGTGAGGGCGGTCGCAGGGCTTGGAGCGCGGGGATGGTGTGCGGCCTGCGGCCCCGATGGGTCGCCACGTGCGAGGCGCGCGGTTCAGGTCATTCACCAAGGCGCCCCTTGACGGTTGATTGACCATCTCTTTACTTTCAATGCCGATGGGCGATCATCGCAAAGCCATCCCTTCATGAAAGCAATGCCCGACCCCTTCCTTTCTAGGAGGTTTCACCATGGAGCAGCTCATCAAGCGCATGACGGAGGAGTCCGTGTGGCGCAAGTGGGTCGCCGCCAATTCCGCCCAGGCGGCGAAGGACGGGTGCATCAGCGTCGCGCCCAAGAGCGGCTGCATCAGCGCCGCCGCCAAGGGCGGCTGCATCTCCTGACCCTCTGATGCCCCATGCTGCCGGCGTGGCCGTCGCCGCGCCGGCAGGTCCCGCTCGCTCCTCCCGCCGCCGACCCCGCCCGGAGAGCCCCGTGAACCGCCTGCCGAGTGCCGATGTCCTGGACAGGGTGCGCGACATCCCGATCTACCGTGCTTCCGTCGAGCGCGGCCACTTCCCGATTCTGGAGAAGCCGGAGATCGCCCGGGACTTCCCCGACAACTGGATGACCCCGGAGCTGGCCCGCGCACTGGAGGCAGGAGAAGCCGAGTTCGTGCTCTCCACCGGGACCAACCACGCCCGTATGCAGCTCATTCGGCCGCCCTACTTCCTGCTCCGCTCCTACTACCGCCTGTGGAGTGAGCACCCCGATCTCGGCGCCTCGTGGCACGACGGCGCCCGGCGGGTCTCGCTGACCACCGTCCTCGCCACCGAGCACGTCGCCCGCGTGAACGCCCGCAAGCCCGGTACGACCCCCGGCGAACGCTGGCTCGACGACCGCACGCTGTATCTCAACCGCCGCTTGGACCCCGCCGACTGGGACCGAGACGACGTCGAGCGCATGCTCGCCGAGATCCGCGAGGCGGCCACCGCCCACCCCGACGGCTCCTATCTGTTGGACTGCTCCGGTTACCACTTGGCGCACCTGGTCCGCAAAACCTCCGCATGGGGCCTGTGGGACGACTTCCCCCGCCCGGCCGGCATCGTCCACGCCTACGAGTACACACCGTTGAACGTCCGCGCCCACCTGCGCGCCCACTTCGACTGCCCGGTGATCGACCTCTTCGGCAGCACCGAACTCGGCTACCTCTTCTACAGCGACGCCGAAGGCCGCTACCAGCCCTACCTCCAGGACATGAGCGTCGAGCTGATCCCTGTGGAACCGGGCAGCGGCATCCACAGCCTCATCGTCACCAGCGTCCGCAACCCGTACATGCCGCTGGTCCGCTACCGGTCCGGTGACTGCGTCCGCACCCGCGACGGCAGCGCCGACCCGGAGCGGATCGTCTCCTTCTGCGGGCGGGAGAAGGAACTGCTGCCCACGCCAGAAGGGCCCGTCTCCCAGGCCGACCTCGACGCCCGTATCGCCGGCATCTGCACCCGCGTCTTCCTGCACCAACTGCACCTGACCGGCGAAGGCGAGTGCCGTCTGTCGTACACCACCTTCGACGACGCGCCGCTCACAGCCGACGAGACGGCGGAACTGTCCGCGTCCGTCAGCACCTTGACCGGGCGGTTCTGCCGGGTGGAACACTGCACCGGCATCCCCATCGGGCGCTCCGGCAAGTACGCCTGGCTGACCATGCCCGACCTGTCCTGACCACGCCGACCGCCCCGTCCTCTCCCCCCGTCGCTACCGGCCGTCCCTGTGCGCGTGCCGGTTCGACGCTCCCGCCGACGACCTCCCGAAGGAGCCTCATGCCTACGTCCGCAGCCCACGCCCCCTCGGACAACGCCGCCGAACGGGCGCCTTGTGCTGAGGGGTTGCTCGGCCCAGCTCTGCACGAGGAGGTGGTGCGGCACTTCACGGCCAAGCCCGACGCTCCGTCCGCATCCGTCGTCCGGCACCAGGTCCGCGAGTGCCTGCGCTACCTCTACCTCCTCTCCCGCCACCCCGACCGGCTCGGTGGCCTCTTCCTCCCCGTCGAGCAGGACATCGACGAGATATGGCACTACCTCATCCTGCAGACGCGCGAGTACCTCGACCTGTGCGAGCACCGGCTGCCCGGCGGTCACTTCATCCACCACCGGAGCATCTCCTACAACGCCTACCAGGAAGCCCCCGGACGGGAAACCGCCGTCGAGGAGGCCCTGCGCTGGATCCCCCTCTACACGGCCGCGTTCGGCCCCTTCGACGCCGACGCCCTGCCGCACTGGACAATCGTGCGGTTCCTGCACGACGAACTCGGCATGTCGCTGGGAGAGATAGCCGCCCTGGCCGGTGACCCACAGACGCCCGACGGCACCGCGGCCCCGGTGCGGGATCACGCGTGACCCAGACGGCCCCACCGACCCCTGTGCCGGACCTCTCCCGGGAACGGCGCCGCGCTCTGACGGTGCTCGTCGCCTCGCAGATCCTCGGCGGTGCCGGTATGGCGGCCGGCATCACGGTGGGCGCGCTGCTGGCCCAGGATCTGCTCGGCTCGACCAGCCTGGCCGGGCTGCCGGCCGCGCTGTTCGCCGTCGGTGCGGCCCTCGGAGCGGCCGTCCTCGGGCGTGTCTGTCAGCGATTCGGGCGCCGCCTGGGGTTGCTGCTCGGCAATGGAGTCGCCGCGCTGGGCAGCGCGGGCGTGGTCGCCGGGGCTGCGGCGCGCTGGCCCGTCCTGCTCCTGGCCGCACTCTTCGTGTACGGGGCGGGTACGGTCACGGGGCTGCTCGCGCGTTACGCCGGCGCCGACCTCGCCCCGCCCGAGGGACGCGGCCGGGCCGCCGGAACCGTGTTGTTCGCCCTGACACTGGGCGCGATCGCGGGCCCGAACCTGATCGGCCCCACCGGCACCCTCGCCCACGCCTGGGGCGTTCCGCGACTGGCGGGGCCCTTCCTGCTGGCGGCGGCGGCCTACACCGCAGCAGCCCTGGTGCTGCTGGTGTGGCTGCGCCCGGACCCGCTGGGCCCGGCACAGCCCCAGCAACCCGGCGGTACTGTGGCCGAGCCCGGCGCCGGACCCCACGGCTCCGTGCGCAGTGCCCCTGGTGTCGTCATCGGCGCCACCGTGATGATCACTGCCCAGCTGGTGATGATCGCCGTGATGACCATGACGCCCGTCCACATGACCGGCCACGGCCATGCGACGCAGGCGGTGGGTCTGGTCATCGCCCTGCACGTGGGCGCGATGTTCCTGCCGTCACCCCTGAGCGGCCTGCTCGCGGACCGGATCGGCGGAAGGCGGGTCGCCGCCACGGCCGGCGCCGTCCTGCTGGCCGCAGGCCTGTCCGCGGGCCTTGCCCCACCGACCTCCGTCACGCTGCTGGCCTGCGCGCTCATACTTCTCGGCATCGGCTGGAACCTGGCCCTGCTCGGCGGCACGGCCCTGATCACGGACGCCACCTCCGCCGAGAACCGTGCAGCGGTACAGGGCCTGGCAGACGTGGGGATGTCCGCGGCGGGCGCGACGGGCGGCATGGTCTCGGGCCTGGTGGCCGGCGGCAGCGGCTACCCGGTCCTGGCGATGGCGGCGGGGGCCCTCGCCCTCGCGGTGATTCCGGCGGTGACGCTGGGCAGGAGAGGCCGAAGCCCGTGAGAGGGGCCGGAACCACGCAGCGGCGCGGCCCGGCCATCCGTCAGGGCGAGACCACCACCGTCCACGCCGCCTCCTTCGCACCGCAGGCCTCCACACCTGGTCCGCGAGGTGATGCGGAAGAACAGGAGAACCCCGATGGTTACCACCCCCGGCCCGCCCTCCGCCCCCCACTCGGTCGATGCCGTCGTCGTCGGGGCCGGACTCTCCGGTCTCTACCAGCTGCACCGGCTGCGTGAGCTCGGCCTGACGGCGGTGGTCTTCGAGGCCGGTGACGACATCGGCGGAACCTGGTACTGGAACCGGTACCCCGGGGCCCGCTGCGACATAGAGAGCGTGTCCTACTCCTACTCCTTCTCCCCGGAGCTGGACCAGGAGTGGGAATGGAGCGAACGGTACGCTTCCCAACCGGAGATCCTGCGGTACATCCACCACGTGGCGGACCGGTTCGACCTGCGCGGGGACGTCGTACTGGGCACCCGGGTCACCCGCGCCGTGTACGACGAGGACAGACACTTCTGGCGGGTCTCCACGAACACCGCACGGGTTGTCACCGCCCGGTTCGTCATCCTGGCGACGGGCTGCATGTCGGCCCCCAAAGCCCCGGAGATATCGGGCGCCGACAGTTTCACGGGCCAGATCCACCACACCGCCCAGTGGCCGCACGAGGGCGTCTCCTTCACCGGCCGGCGGGTCGCCGTGATCGGCACCGGGTGCTCCGGTGTCCAGGCCATCCCCGTCATCGCCGCCGAGGCGGCCGCCCTCACCGTCTTCCAGCGCACCCCGGCCTACGTGCTCCCGGCCCACAATCGCCCGCTGCGCACCATGGAGGTCGAGGAACTCAAGGCCCACTACCCGCAGTTCAGGCAAGCGCAGCGGTCGTCCAGGGGAGGAACCGTCTTCGAGCCACCGACCCGGTCGGCCCTGGATGCGGACGAGGCGGAGCGCACGGCCTCCTACGAGGCAGCCTGGGACTCAGGCCTGCTGAGCGGACTGCTGCGCACCTACACCGACATCCTGACCGACGAGACGGCCAACGAGACCGCGGCCGAGTTCATCCGGTCCAAGATCCGGTCGATCGTCACCGATCCGGCGACAGCCGAACTGCTCTCCCCGCGCACGTTCCCCTTCGCGACCAAGCGGCCGTGCCTGGGCACCGGCTATTACGCCACCTACAACCTGCCGCACGTAACGCTGGTGGACCTCCGCACGACACCTATCGAGACCATCACGCCCCGGGGCATCCGGACCTCGGACGGGGAGCACATCGTCGACACGATCGTCCTCGCCACCGGCTTCGACGCCTTGACCGGCTCCCAGCTCGCCATCGACATCGTGGGCAAGGGCGGGATGAGCCTCCGTACGAAGTGGGCGGACGGCCCCCGGAACTATCTAGGACTCGTCTCGTCCGGCTTCCCCAACCTCTTCACCGTCCTGGGACCGCTCAGCCCGTCCGTGCTCACCAACATCGCGGTGTCCCTGGAACAGCAGGTCGAGTGGATCACCGACTGCATCGCCCACCTTCGGGAGCGTGGGCTCACGGAGATCGACGCCACCCCAAGAGCCGAGGCGGACTGGGGCACGCGGGTGACAGAGCTCGCCGCCCGAACGCTCTACCCGGCGGTGGACTCCTGGTACACAGGAGCGAACGTTCCGGGCAAACCCCGGGTGTTCCTGGCCTATGCCGGCGGACTGGACCGGTACCGGGAGGAGTGCGACGCCGTGAGCCGGGGCGAGTACACCGGCTTCGTCCTCTCCGCCTCACACTCCTGAGCGCGGGTGGATGCGGCGCCGAGCCAGTTGCGTGACGGGCCTCACCGGGTTCCGCCGGGCGCGGCGCGCCGGAACGGGGAACGCCGTGGCCCGGGTCGGGGCCACCCGCGCGTCCCCGGTGACCGTCGTCGCTGGTCCGGGGGTCAGGATCCTGCTGACTCAGCCGGTGGGAGACACGCTGACGGCAGGTCGGCACTCCACGGAAACGCTGCTCCGGCTGAGACTACGAGGGCGGTGCCGCAAGGCGGCGGAGTGCCGGGTGCGGGTGCCGACCCGATCCGGCTGTGCGGGCCCGCCGGGTCGCGGGAGTGCGACGCACCCCCGCGGGCACGCGCGGGTGCAACGCGCCCGGCCGCGAGTCGCCCACGGGCGGGTTTGCGAAAGAGGGACGCGGCCGGCGAACCCGCCGTCCAGGCCATCGGCCGGCCCCGAGGTGGGCCGACAACCCAACCGCGCTCCTCTCGTGAAGCGCTCGCCGTACAACGACGGCACCCACTCCGCTCAGCCCCTGGGACCCCCGTTGTAAACGGGAGATGTCCCGCCTGCGGCCTTGTGCAACTCGCTCGGGGTCGCGGTGACCTTCATGGCTGCCGCGGCCAGGTCAGGTTCGGTGACCTTCACTGGTTCCGTACCGGCCTCGCTGTGCCGCTCGGCCCAGTTGTCCAGCGCCGTGCGGCAGGCGTGGTCCAAGTGTTGCAGCCCGGTGAGGTCCAACTCGATCGGACGGTCTTGCGGCAGGGCCTCCAGCCTGTCGAGAATTTTCGGCAGCCGCAGGAAGGTCGCGTTGCCCGACAGGTACACCTGGACGGGACCGGCGCCCTTGTCGATGACCTCCAGCTTGGTGTGCGAGGCCTCCCAGGCGGTTTTGATCACGGACAGCGCCAGTCCGATCAGCACGCCCTCGAACATGTTCACCGCGACGATGGAGACGGCCGTGACCGCCAGGATCAGAGCCTCGCTCCGGTGGGAACGCCACAGCGCCGCGGTCTGGCGGAAGGGGATCAGCTTCCAGCCCGCGTGGATCAGGATGCCGGCCAGCGCGGGAATCGGTATCAGCGCCAGGGCGGACGGCAGCGCGGCGGCGAACAGCAGGAGCCATACGCCGTGCAGCACCCGAGACGCCTTGGTCTTCGCACCCGCCGCGACGTTGGCGGAGCTGCGCACGATCACCGCGGTCATCGGCAGCGCGCCGAGCGCACCGCAGATCGTGTTGCCCGCGCCTTGGGCGATCATCTCCTTGTCGTACTGGGTGCGCGGGCCGTCGTGCAGCCGGTCCACCGCGGCGGCGCTGAACAGGCTCTCCGCGGAGGCGATCAGGGCGAAGGCGACGATGGTGCCCCAGATGGCCGGGGAAGCCAGCTCGCCGAAGGCCCCGGAGCCAGGCGGCTGGATCACGCCGAGCAGCCCCTCCACTTCGACCGTGGCGACCGGCAGGCCGAAGACAAGCGCGGTCACCGTGGCCAACAGCACCGCCGCAAGGGCGCCGGGCACAGCCCGCGCTGCCTTCGGCATCCTCTTCCACAGCACAATGACGGCGATGGTTCCTGTACCGATCGCGAGCGAGGTGAGCGCCGCGGTGCTGCTCAGGGCCTCGATGACCGCTCCTGGCAGCCCTGCGATCTTGCCGAGACCGGTGTCGGGCGCCTTCAGGCCGGCCGCTGCGTAGATTTGACCGGCGATGATCACCAGGCCGATGCCGCAGAGCATGCCCTCGACGACGGAGACGGATATCGCGCGGAACCAACGGCCCACCTTCGAAAAGCCCATGGCGAGCTGGAGCAGTCCGGCGACCAGCACGACGACGCCGAGCGCGGACACCCCGAACTCGCTGACGGCCTCGAAGACCAGCACGGTCAGGCCGGCGGCGGGCCCTGACACCTGGAGGCTGCTGCCGGGCATGAGCCCGGTGATGATGCCCCCCACAATACCGGTGACCAGGCCCAGTTCGGCCGGGACCCCGGAGGCGACCGCCACACCGACGCACAGCGGCACGGCGACCAGGAAGACGACGAGGGAGGCGGTGAAGTCCTGCCGCCAGTAGGGGAACTTCGACAGTACGTTCATGGCGGTCACCGGTCCCCTCAGAGCCTCTCGAAGGTGTCGGACCCCGCCTGGTGCGCGTGCACGGTTCCGGTGTGCACCTCGTAGTACCAGGCGTGCAGTCCCAGCCGGCCGTCCGCCAAGCGCTTGTCGACGCACGGGTACGAGCGCAGCCGCAGCACCTGGGTCAGGACGTGGTTCTGCACCGCCTCGGCCACCGTCGGGTCGCCGCTGTCGGCGCACCGGGGTTCGTCGGCGGCGTACGTGAGCCACTCGCGCACAGCCGGTACGGGGGTCAGGTCGTCACCGCGCACCAGCGCGCCGACGGCCCCGCAGTGGGAGTGGCCGCAGACCACGATGTCCCTCACCCCGAGCACCTCCACCGCGTACTCGATGGTGGCCGCCTCGCTGGTGGGGTGCGCGGAGGCGTACGGCGGGACGATGTTGCCCGCGGTCCGCAGCTCGAACAGCTCGCCGGGCCGGGCACCCGTGATCAGAGCCGGAACGACCCGGGAATCGGAGCAGGTGATGAACAGGACGTCGGGGGACTGCCCTTCGGCGAGGCGGGCGAACTCCTCAGGGCGCTGTCCGAACGTGCGGGCATTGTCGATGAGGGACTGCATGGTGTGGTAACTCCTCCTGGCGCGCAAATGGGGGCGCGTCGGGCCTGCATATGACGGGGACGGGGCGGATTCTCTGTTGCTCAGCAGCGGAAGACCTGGAGCGCGGCCGGGGTGCGGGCCGGCGGCGGTCTCGGAGCGCGGTGGTGGCGGCGCCGGACCGGACTGTTTCCTGTGTCGCCGACAGGCTCGGTGTCAGCGGCGGACGGGCGGGCGCTCCCGGGACGGCGTCCGCGATGCGGAGCCGGTCGCGGGTGCGCCGGAGGCCCGCCGGGGCCGTGGGAACGGCCGATGGCGCGGCAGAGGGCGACCTCGTCGCGCAGCGCCTTCCCGGTAGAGAGTGTTTCGGGGCGTCACGCCTTCGCGGCAGGATCACTTTCGGCCTGACTCCGGGTCTCTGGAGAGCGGACCATGTGCGCGGATGCGAAGGACGCGAGGGGTGCGAAGAACCGGAGGCTAACGGGGCGGACGTCAGGTCCCCGGTCGTCGCCCGGGGCGTCACAGCACGGAACATGCGCCCCCCTTCCGGTAGTTCGCACCCATAGCACGTGTCAATATCTGGTCAACCACTGGTCAAGAATGACTTTACCCGGCAAAGTCGTTTGCAGGGATAACTCAATGTTTCGAGGGCTAAGAGAGCCTGAAAACCGCAGATGGTTGGCGCGAATCGACCCTTGGTGGACGCGGTCGGACCGGGCGGACACGGTTGGACCCGGTCTGTCCGGGCCGGGACACGGGTGCGGGCGCAGACGCCCGCACGGCGTGCCGACGATTCAGTGGACGTCGCGGGGCAGGGCGGTGGGGGGAAATGGGTGGGACTTCGTGTGGAAGCCTCCGCCCACCTTCTCCGCGCCGAACAAGCGACCTTTGGAGAAGAAGCTGGAGCTGCGCAAGCAGTGGCGGCGGCTCCGGGACGCCGGACGGTGCCGCTTGGCCGCCGGGCAGTCGCGCCGGCCCGGCCTGGGCAGAACCGGATCGGTGACGCGGCCGCGCGCCGCGACGCGCGTGCTCTGTCCCGGGTGTGGCACTCAGGCGCCTGGTTGTGGTGACGATGCAGGGGCATCGTCCACCGAGTGGAACGCACGATGTTCTGCGTCCAGTGGTGATGCACGACATCGGGTGGCGTCCACTCAGTGGAGCCCACCCGATGGGCTCCACTGAGTCAATGTCCCTCCGGTGCGCACCTGATGACGATGGACGCCACTCAGGTGCGCACCGCGATGTCCGGCACCGCGCCCGGTGCGCACCACCCGGCGATGGCCGGCACTCTCGCGCGCATCCGGTGCGCCGCACCCGATGTTGCGTACCGCACCGGTGCGGGCGCCGCCGACCGACCCCTTGACCAGGTTCGCCCTAGCACGCGCCACTGTCACCCCCGAGCGCGGCGGACCTTGGCACCACGCTCGGGATGGGCGAGCTGTAGAGGGGGCACGGCCTGCCAGGGCCAGGAGGGCGCTCGTCCCGCGCCCGGCGGACCCGCCTCCGGCAGGGGGTCCCCCCCGGCCGTCACCCCAGTGGAGTCACCTTGGTCGCCCGCATGCCCTTCGGACCCCGCACGATGTCGAATGACACCCTCTGCCCGGCGTCCACACTTTTGTAGCCGTGCATCTGTCTCGCGCTGTAGTGAAAGAAGACGTCCTCGATGACTGTCGGCGCCGGGTCGGGCCCGCGTCGTAACCTGCTCCACCAGCTGCGGGGCGGCGGGGAGGCAAGCCAGCCATCGGGCGTGATCCAACCGTATCCCTTCTCCGAGTTGAACCATTTGACCGTTCCTTCGGCCATGCCCGCCTCCCGCTCCAGCCGATCGGTACGTCCGAGACCCCTCTGATTCTCGCTCCGGGCATAGTGCCGACAGCACCGTGCAGGTCCTCGAGGAAGCCGGCCGTCCGTTTCCGGGCGCCGCGCCGGTACGGGACCTACTACCGCGAGGTGATCACGGCGGGGGACTACAGCCAGGCTGTGCCGGCCGTCTTCACCACGATCTTCTGGGTGGGCTTCGCCGCCACAGCCGCCCAGGTCCTGGCCTCCCGGAGCTTCGAGATCTTCACCGGCGCCGCGGCCTTCGCCTTCGGTATCTCCGTCTGCAACCTTGCCGAGTGCGAAGACATCAAGCCGAGGGAGGTCCTGGACAATGCCCGCCTGCACCGGCGGAAGACCAAGCGATGGACGGTCGCGCCGACCGCTGCCGCCGCCGGGATCTGCCTCTCCACTGTCAGTCTCGTCTTGCACACGGGCGGCCGTGACAAACAACAACCAGGCCAGGAGTCATTGTCAAGGTCTGTGGATCGATGGCTGTCTGCGAGGTCTGACGGTGGTCTTGTCGTGACCGTGCAGGAGTTCTCAAGCGAGGCCTTCGAGTAAGTCCGAGAGCGCGGTGTGCAGGGTCTCAGGCTGTTCCAGATGCAGGTCGTGGCCGGTGCCGGGGATGCTCACGGCCATGGTGACAGGCCGCAGCCGGAGCATCTCGTCGGCTTCCTGCGCAGGGATGAAGCTGGATTGGGCCAGGACGACCAGAGTGGGGCACGCGACCTGCCCCCACTCGTGCCAAAAGGAACGCCGGGCGTTCTCCGCCAGCGAGCGAACCATCACGTCCCGGTCGAAGCGAGGCCACCATCCATCCTCGCGTTCCTCCAGCCCGGCTGCCCAGCCTGCACCGACCGGTCCGCCGCCGAGGAACGCGACTGCCGCGTCGCGTGAGGGGAACGGTGTCGGCCACGAGTCGAGCCATCCGCCGATGTCCACGGGGCCGTTCGGGTTCGGACCGCCGGGGCCGGCCTCGATGAGCACGAGCGCGCGGACGAGTCCGGGATGTGCAGCGGCGGTGAGCATGGCCGTGTGCCCGCCCAGCGACTGGCCGACCAGGACAGGCCGCCGCAGCGCCAGCTGATCGACAACGGCGATGACGTCGGCGACGTAGGCAGCGCGGGAGACGTCCTGTGGGTGGCGCTCGCTGGCGCCGTGCCCGCGCTGGTCGACCGCGACGACCCGATAGCGGAAACTCAAGCTCTGTGCCAGCACGTCCCATTCACCCGCGTGACCGGCCAGGCCGTGCAGCAACACGATCGGCTGCCCCGGCCCGCCCCAGTCCCGGCAGGCAAGCCGGACACCGTCTCGCACCACCACCTGTTCGGACCATGCCACGTCGGACCTCCACGGAATCAGCCGGCCCTGATCATGCCGCAACCGCCTCGGGCGTTCGACGAGCTGGCCTCGTTCGAAGCGGGCTCCGGCGCGGACGAGGGCGACGAGGTGGGATGCGTTCACGGCCCGCCAGCGGGCCTGGGCGGACTCGACGAGCTTGAACACCATCGCGAAAGCAGCGGTGCGCTGGTGCATGCCTGCTGCGGCACGGGCGTTCTTGAGGGCTGGGTGTGGGGCGGCCCCGCCACCTGGGGATGGCGGCGGGGCCGACGTGCTCGGAGGGGGGAGCCGAGCTGTTGTTGATGTGCTGCTGCCCGGGATCCGAGGCCATATGCACGGGGCGCGGCGGGCTTTCGCTGTCCGGCAGGTCGCCGAGCCCTTCCGGCGCCGCTGTCCGTCCGCCCGGCGACGTCGACGGGTTGGCGGCTGTCTCCAAGACCGGACCACATCCAGCACCGCCGTATCCGGTGACGGTACCCCTACCGCAATAGCCCCCGCACCAGCCCGGCGCGGGACCGCCCGCACTGCAGTACGCCTCGGGGCGTCTCATCGCAGGCCGGCGCCTGCGCGGACCAGGCTGCACGGCGGGCGCTGGGCCCGGTCGCCGGGGGACACGCCACCACGACCAGCGCGCCAGAGGCGGTGCGCACGAAGAAGTCCGGCACCAGACTCCTCTCCCGGCCCCTCTCCCGCCACTCAAGCCGCGCCGACCAGGCCTGGAAGTCCACCACCTGCGGGTGGAAGTCCGGCAGCATCGCCACGGTCAGCCTCTGAAGCGACCGGCAGCTCACGAGCCGGCCGGTGGTGGCCGACCACCACCAGGTGGCGATGCTGCGCTGGGAGGGGTGCCGAGAGGGTGCCCACACCGCATCACGTCTCGTCAGTGGCACACCGGCCGCCTGGGCAGCCGGAACCTTCACCGTGCGCCCCACGGCGTCCCGGTGGACCACCACGACGTCCTTGGTTACGCCCCTGCCCCTCCGCTCATGTCCGGTGACCGGGCAGCCAGGCACCCCTGGTGCATGACCGCCCGGTCATCCGCAGGCGGCACGGAGGCTACGCCGCCCCGTCCCAGCAGCAACTGGTTTCGGTCAACAGGCCTCCTTACGATGCCTGTTCTACCCGCCTCGGAGTCCACCGTGGCCGGTTTCCCGCCGCGGTGGACTCCGGGATCGTCACCGATTACGGGACAGAGCCGGTGACCGCGTGGACCCGTCGCTTTACCCTGCAGCCTCTGCGACAGGGTTCCAGGCTGCATGCCAGTCGGCGCTGCCCTGCGCGGCGGCCTCTATATCCCTCAGCTGCCTGGCCTTGTGTGGGTCGGCGATCGCGGCCTTGACCGCCCCGGCACTCCAGCGGCCGGGGTTGACCTGCCGGAGCTACGCGTTTGACCTGCTTCGTTGGTCTCGGGTGCTGTGGCTGCTGGACGTCGGCTGGGCTCAGGCGACGGAGGCTGAGACGGCGGCGATGGTGGGGTGGCTGCGGACAGCCCGGAACCCGCAGCGACAGCGTTGCCGCGCGGATGGATTCCCGACCGGGGCGGTGAATCCCAAGACGGGCAAGCGCACGCCGACGGCGGGGTATTCACCGGCGACGATCGCGCACGCACTCACGGTGGTGCACGGGTTCTATGACTTCCACATCCACTTCGGCCGCGGACCGGTGCTCAACCCGGTGCCGGACAGTTCGGCTCGTCGGGCGGCATTGGCTCATCGCTCGCCGATCGAGGCCCCGGCCCGTTTCCGGCGGGGGCGGCTGCGTCCCAAGGTGCCGGCCCGCCAAACCGCGCCATCCCCGATCAGCAGTGGGACGAGCTGTTCAGCCGGATGCGGTGCAAACGGGGACCGGGCTCTGCTGTCCTGCTACGTTGACTCCGGGGCGCGGGCCAGCGAGCTGCTGGGCCTGCTGCTGCCTGACATCGACTGGCAGAAGGGCCAGCTCTGGGTGATCTCCAAGGGCACCAGGGAACGGCAGCCGGTCCCCGTCTCGCCGAGCGGGCTGGCCCATCTCGCGGCCTACCTGGAGGAAGCCGGCCTGCCCAAGGACGGTCAGACGGTCTGGCGAACTTGCAGGGGCGAGGTGCGTCCGCTGACCTACTGGGCGGCTCGCCGCATCCTTCAGCGGGCGACCGAGCACTTGGGCATGAACTGGACCCTTCACGATCTGCGGCACACGGCCGCGACCCGCATGGCTCGGGACCCGGCCATGACCCTCGCGGAGGTGCAGACGATCTTGCGGCACGCCCACATCACAACTACGCACCTCTACACCGTGGTGGCACTGGACGACCTGGTCGACAAACTCGCCGAGCACTACAGCCGTCTGCAGCAGCCGACGACGTGGTCGCAGCAGTACGACGCCGAGGACATCGCGGTGGTGTTCGGTGCCCGGTAGTCAGGCAGGAACCAGTGCCCGGGTCCAAGGACCGACCACCAGCAGGGTCCGCCGGCGCGAGCGCGTGACGTTCTACGACCGGGACTTCAGCTTTGCTCCCACAGCCATCCAGCCGGTCGTCCCGACACCTCCGAAGCACCCGCCCCGCCCGCTGGGTGAGTTGTCGGAGGCGTCAGCAGAGGAGATCGTCGCCCTCGTCTGCCGGAAGTTCGGCACGACCCCGCGGAAGGAGAAGTACCTGCGGAGCTCGCTCCTGCCTCTCCTTGTGAGTCTCTCCCGGTTCCCCGGAGGCACTCAGGCCGGACGCTTGAACACGGCCGAGGGCTACGCCTTCGCCATCCGGCTAATCCAGCCTTCCCTTCTGGCTTTCCGCTCCTACAACTTCCTCCACTACACCGACATCTTCCGTGAGGCCGCCCAGGACCGGCTGCTGGATGAGTTCTTCGAGCCGTCCAACGCCAGGTCGATGGCACAGAAGTCTCACCGGCAGTCCAGGTTCGACATCTGCGCGGCCTTAACGGTCTACGGAATCGAGCTGGCCGACCTGACGCCGGAAGGACTGCTGCACTACGCGACCGAGAGCCGCAAGCACGGTGTCACCCTGGGCGAACACCCCGCCGACGGCTGCTTCGCCGGCACAAAGTGTTGGCCCGTGCTGGTGGACATGGGCCACTTCCCAGAGTCGGCACCGCGCTCAATGCGCTCGGCCGTCGTCCGCGGCCAGCGCAGCGTTGACGAACTCGTCGACCGCCACGAGATCCGCAATCAGACATCCGCGATCTGTTCGTCGACTACATCACCCGCCGCCGGACAGAGGTCGACTACTCCACGCTCCAGGCGCTGGTGCACAACCTGGTGAAGCTGTTCTGGAAGGTGATTGAGGAGGTCCGCCCCGATCAGGCTGACCTCCGGCTGGACGAGGAGACCATCACCCACAGCACGGCCGTGTCACCGCGCATCCGTCAATACACTCCGTGAGCGCTGCTGGTTCTGGGCCGGGCCGCTCCATCGGTGATCGCACGGAGCGGCGGCGCGCTGTCCGCGCAGGCGCCGGAGGGCTGGACGGAGATCAGCGCCGAGGAGTACGAGAGTCGCCTGACGACACACCGATCTCATGCTGAAACGATCAGTTAGCCGGTCGCGGACGCCGTCCGTAAACAGCCCGCCGGCGATGCCGGCGGTCAGCTGTGTCGGGCCGCAAAGGCCGCGGTGGAGGTGTCGTCCAGGTCCACACAGCATCCGTAGCGCCAGTAGACGTAGTAGTGCGGGCTCGCGAGTTGACGCCGGCAGGTGGCACACACGACTTGCTGGTGGGGATTGGCGCGGATGACGGCCGTGTCCTTCAGGTTGAAGACCGCTCGGGTGGCGTCCAATCCGTGCTCTTCGATTCCCTGCTTCACGAATTCGAACGCGCCGTACGGGTGTCCGTTGGGGCACTCGATCCGGTTGGAGTAGGCCGAGCCGCTAGCCTCGGTTCCGAGTGCGGTTCTGATCCGGGCCATTTCCTCGTCCGACACCGGCTCGAGCCCCATGTGCTTCATCCGCTGAGGAGTCCAGTACCACGCGTTGATGGCCGAGAACTGAGAAGGGGTCAGGTAGAGGGTGGCGGTTCTGCCGTTCTTCACGGTGGCCTTCACGACGTCGACGACGACGCTGTCCTCGGCCGTCATGACTGCCCTGCCGCCGCTTACGACCGAATCGATACCGGCCAGCGAGGACTTGTCCATGGGTGCATCACTCCGAAGCAAGCAGCGGCGGGTTGGAACACCCGGCAGAGGCCTCTGTCACTGTGATGCTCCGTCAGCCCATCGCACCCTGCAAGCAGGGGCACCCATTCGTGTTTCGCACATCTGTGCGCACCCGTCTATCAGGCCTGGGCCTCCAGGAGGCGGCGAGGGGTGTTCCGTGCCGGTCGGTGATCAATCTCTTCAACGATGTGCCTGACGGCCTGACTCAACGAGCCCGATCGTTCGTCCGCGCTCACGGCGTCAAGGTCGACATCCGGCCCATCGGGGAGCACGGGCAGTGGTGGCTTGACCGAGACGTCCCGGCGGCGGTCATCGACCGGATGGCGGCCTATGAAAAGCGGTGGGGTGGCCTGGTCCTGCCACCTTCACCGCAGTACGACGGCGGCCCCAGATACCTCGAAGCGGACTCACCCGAAGGCTCATCCTCCGATGGGTGGTGGTTCGAAGCCGGGATGCAGCGGACCGCGGTCCCTTACTCGTTCATGATCGGCCCGTCCGGTGAGTTCGGTATTCACTCAGGCCGGTGGGCGCCCCTCCACGCCACCGTCGAAGGCTGGGTGGAGTCGCTCGCACTGACCCACCACGCGTCCGGATGCGCACAGCAGATCGTCAAGGTCACCGGTGACGATGTCGATGACATCGTTCTGGACGGGTACGAGCCAGTGCGCGAAGTGATGGGCCTGTCCGACACATGGTGGCGCGGAGCCGACTCGCTGGTGGCGGTTTACGCAGGGGAGGCCGAGGCTCTCTCCTTTTCGCGGGGCCGCACCGCGTTTCATCTACTCCGGCCTGGATGAGTGGGGCCTGCGAGGAGGCGTCAAGGACAGCGACAGCTGAGGACCACAGAGCGTTCACGGGCCGCTCATTTCGAGCAATGCTCAACGCCACCGGGACCGCGTGCAGCGGCCTCAACCGCGAGGCACCTTCGAAGGCGGGCAGTCAGAAGCTCCAGCTGTATAGGCGGGTGTTGACGGTGAGTAAATGGCACCCTGCATTACAGGTGTACAGTCACCTTGGGGCTTGTGAGATACCGAGCTGACTGAGCCAGCCGATGCTCGAAACCCAATTGCCTTCCATGGTTGGCCAGATAATGGCCGACTGCTGCGAGTGAGCGAGAGCAATTACATCGGGCTCTGGCCGCCCGGACAACAAAACCGCCCTCTTTGGCTGTTCCAGAAAGCGTGTGTAGTCGGCCAACTGGCTCAGCGCCATGCGGACACTCTCCCGATCGGTCTTCACCTTGGCTTCGATCAGGAGGTAAGCCGAGTCCACCCAAATGTCCGTGAACATTGGAGCGTGGTCTGGCGTATGCCTGATCTGCAGGCTGAAGGTTTCATGGCCGTTGCGGTTCAGGTACTGGCAGAACCTGAGGACGAGCTTGTTCTCAGGGCGCAACTTTGCGGTGTCCAGGGCTGATTGATCACATAACAAGTCGCCACGCTCGACTGCTCGGAAGGTCACTACCTGCGAGTCGCACACTGCAGCGAGCTGCCCAGGAACATGAGCCACAGTCTCTGTGGGGCGCAACTTGAAAACAGGAGGATAGGCGAACCTGCCCCCAACTCTCATGGCTTGAGGTGGTCCCACGTCTTCTAGGATGAATTCGTCGATATGGCGCGCGGTTTGCCCTCCCGTCTCGAAGACGTGGATGGGTCGTCCCTCTTCGGCTGCCGCGAGAAGCCGCGCATTCGTCGGATGGCTAAGGGCATCGCGGTGATGTACAGGGTGGTCGAAGACGAGAGAAGCACCCAGGTAGTGCAGCAAGCCGTCCGCGTGCCAACCAGCAGTATCTTGCGGAGACTTGCCCGTTCGGATTAAGAGGCCAGCATGTGAACCTCGCCGATCCGCTCGGATGCCGGATTGTGTCCCCAGGACGCCGGAATTCCTGAGCTCCGCGATGTCCCAGAAGTCTCCTGGTCTACCCCTCAGATGTCCGCTGCGTCTCATCGGCTGCCGTACCACGGACTGGCCCTCGCTCTCCGGCCTAACCAGGCGTCTCTGAAGTGAACTTGACCGGACCGTACACGGCAGCACTGACATCACGGAGGGCGTTGGTGACCATCTCCCAGGCAGACATCCTCAGCGGCGTGGCTGAGGACCCGCCCACCCCGTGGTGATGTGAGGAACAGGTCACTGAGTGCCCATGAACCCCAGGGGCTAGCTCGCCGGGGGTCAGGGCCAGGCGGGATAGGTCGGGCAACCGCGGATGCTAGAGCAGTGTAGGGAGCGTGACTTCATGAGCACTGCTGTCTGCGGATACGTCGATTCCGCGTCTGATGAGCAGCGCTCGTATTCGGTGATCACGAGCAGAATCGCTTGCCGGGTTCTGGGCGGTGGCCACTGCCGGTAGCGAGACCTGGAGTTGGGGACTGCGAGAGGAGCGTGTTCTTCATGTTCTCCACGGGAAGCTCGGGGGCGTAGCGAGCTTCAATGGTCGCGACGATCGCCGGTTACCCAAACCGGCGATCGTCGGCTATGTTGCGGTCGCTCGGCATGCGCCCCCCCCTGCTCAGAGGGCCCTTACGGCTCTCCAGCGCTACCACGGCGATCAAGCGGTGAAGTCGTATTGGCCCACCTTGCAGTCATCGGCCCGGCCTGTGACGACGCGGCCACGGCGATCAACCGATCTCGCGAATGATCAAGATGTGCTCGGACCTCAGCGTGTGTTGCGCCTGTCGGGCAGCGGGCGGGGGGTCTGTCGAGAGGGCGTCAGCCGGCGAGCTGGCTTTGCCAGTGGTGCAGCGGCTGGATGAGGCGGCGTCCGGCCTGGTGGTCGATGGCTTCGGCGAGGCCGTGCAGGAGGGAGGTGAGCATGGCGCGGGTAATGGGGTCGCTCAGGCGCTCGCCCGGCTCGGCCTCGTGGTCCAGGCGGGTGTGGACTTCGGGGACGGCGACTTGGGGGCCGCCGACCACGTAGACGTTGAGCAGGGCGAACAGTTCGCGCAGCTGGCTCTGGGCGCGGATACCGCCGAAGACGCCCGGGGAGGCTGACAGGACTATCGCGGCGTGGCCGGGCAGGGCGCTCGCGCCGTACGGGCGTGAAGCCCAGTCCAGGGCGTTCTTCAGGACGCCGGGCATGGCGCCGTTGTATTCGGGGGTCGCCACGATGAGACCGTCGGCGTCGGCGATGGCCTGCCACATCCTGCGCACGGTGGCCGGCGGGTCGGCCTCGAGGTCTTCGTTGAAGTGAGGCAGTTCGCCCAGGCCCTTGAACAGCTCGATGTGCATGCCTTCGGGGGCGAGGGTCTGAAGGCCCTGGAGCATCTGGGTATTGAATGAGGCGGCTCGCAGAGAGCCAGAGATAGCCAGGAGCACGGCTCATGAAGGGTTACTCCGGGACGGACACGGGCGTGGCAGTGTCGCCGCGCCGACATGGACAAGCGGCATTGAGGGGGAGGGGCGGGACAAAGACCGGCCCTGCCGGGCGGGGCTTCGGGGCGGGGCCGGCGGTCAGACAGCTCGGTGGGTCAGCCGCGGAAGCTCTCACGCTGGGCGAAGTCGGGGATCTCACCGGCCGCGAAGGCATCCGTGTAGCGCAGGGGGCGGGCGGTGTCGATGTTCCACACGTAGATCGGCAGCCGGTCGCGGGCCGCGGCCAGGCGTGCCTGGTTGGGGCCGTGATTCATTCCGCCGGGGGTGACGCTCATCAGCCCGGGGGGCGGGCCGGCCCTGCGGCCGTCGGGAGTGCCGAGGGGGACGATCACCTCGTCGTAGTCGACGTTGCGGTGGTAGGGCTGTGCGCGCTCGGCGTCCTCGGCACTCTGCATCGGGCGCGGGGACATGGTGACGATCCAGTTCTCGCCTGACTGGAACGTGGCGTGTGTCATCGGCGGCACATCCAGCCGCTCCGATGTCAACGGCCGGATGTCCGCCAGCCGGAGACGGAACGGGGCGAGGCTGCCGGTCCAGCCCTCGACGTCGGCGGGATCGAAGGCGTAGAAGATGGAGGACAGCTCCCCGTCGCGCGTGACGAGCACCTTCCACTCCCCGCTCGGGTTTTCTGGTGCCGGGACGGCGTCCTGGGCGTCGAGCCGGGGTATGTCCAGGACGCCTCGGTCGAAGGGAAGGAAGTGACCGAGCGGGCCGCGTTCGGGAAGCGCGATCGGCTCCCGCGTCTGCACCACGTACGTCAGGTGCTCGACACCTTCGTCGGGCACGAGGCGGTAGTTGGTGCCTTTCGGGATGACCAGGTACTCCAGTGGCCCGTAGGCCAGGGCGCCGTAGTCGCAGACCAGGGTGCCGCTGCCGTACTGGGTCAGCAGCAGCGTGTCGCCGTCGGCGTTACGGAAGTAGTACGGCATCGCGGTGGACCGCTTGGACACCGAGATCTTGATGTCGTCGTTGAACATCAGCAGCGTCGGCAGTGCCCTGGGGTCGGACGCGTCAGCGGTCGCCAGATCGGTGAGCTGGATACCGCGTGGCCGGATCGGGCCTTCGACGCGCAGCCAGTCGGTGGTGGGGTGGGCGTGGTAGAGCTGGGAGACCTCCCCCTC